>NZ_CEVWNY010000109.1:0-10250 GCF_982384815.1 Desulfitobacterium sp.
CTTCAAAGGATTAAGCCAGGGGATGTGGAGCTTATTTTTCTGAAATTGGGCAAGACTGTTATTGAGCTGATTGAAATAAATGACCAACGAAAATTTGCCGATGGAATAGTTAATCATATAGCCCTGCGAGTTGACGATATATTTAAGGCAGTAACTTGGTTGAAAGAAAATCGAGTCGAATGTCTTAATAAAGAGCCCAGGGAGATGGGGGGAGGAAGGTATAACTTTTTCTTTAGGGGTCCCTCGGGTGAGAAGATTGAATTGTTTCAAGATTGAACGAGACATCTTTCGGTGATAAATTAAATGACCATATAAAGCTGGAGGTAAAACAGCATTGGGTTTTGGTAACATTGAACAGCCAAAGTATAATTGGCAAAATGGGGAGAAGCGTTATTATACTTTAAATCAGCATTTACGGGAAGTATTCGGGGAAAAAGTGTTTAAGGTCTCTCTTGACGGGGGATTTACCTGTCCCAATCGAGACGGCCGAGTGGGTTACGGGGGCTGCATTTATTGCAGTGCCCGAGGTTCCGGAGATTTTGCCGGCGAAGCGGAAAAATCGATTCATGACCAATTCAGTCAAGTTAAGGAAGTCATGAGTCGGAAATGGTCCCAGGCCAAATACCTCGCTTATTTTCAGGCCTATACCAATACTTATGCACCGGTGGCGCGTTTGCGTGAGGTTTATGAGCAAGCCCTTAAAGAGGATGGTGTAGTCGGACTATCTATTGCAACCCGTCCGGATTGCTTGCCGGAAGATGTTTTGGATTATCTGGAGGAATTAAACCGGCGGACTTACCTCTGGGTGGAATTAGGATTGCAAAGTGTCCATGACCGGACAATGACCTGGGTGGGCAGGGGTCATAGCTATGAAGATTTTGTTGAAGGGCTTAACCGATTACGCCAAAGGAAGATCCGGGTATGTGCCCATATGATTTATGGGCTGCCTGGAGAAACCGGGGAGGATATGTTAGACTCAGCTCAAAAGGTTGCTGATCTCGATCTGCAAGGGGTAAAACTTCATCTCCTTCATGTACTGCGGGGGACGCCTTTAGCCAAGGCTTACGAGAAAAATCCCTTTCCCCTCCTGTCGCAAGATAAATATGTAGAATTGATTTGTGATACGCTGGAAATATTGCCGTCCGAGATGGTTATTCATCGTTTGACGGGAGACGCACCTAGGCGGGACCTAATCGCCCCCCTCTGGAGTTTGCGGAAATGGGAAATACTTAATGCAATTGATCAGGAGTTGGAAAGACGGGAAACTTGGCAAGGCAAAAGAAGAAAGAACGGCTGACGCTACCTCCAAGGAGTGTAGTACTAGCCGTTCTAATGCTGCTAATGATTAGGGTAATGGATAATTTCCCCTTCCCAGGTTCTAAATATCGCTTCCTCATCGTTTAAGGAGAGGAGGTATTGGGGAAGGATGGGTGTTTTTCCGCCACCACCGGGGGCATTAATAATATAGGTTGGAATAGCCAAACCAGAAGTAAAGCCCCTTAGGTTTTCCATAATCTTTAGGCCATCCTGAATGCGGGGGATAAAATGGCTGGTCCCTTTGACATTCTTAGCGTGGAAGATATAGTAAGGACGTACGCGAATTTTCAGAAGATCCTGGTTGAGGCGCTTCATAATGTCCGGTCTATTGTTAATTTCTTTAAGAAGCACGGCCTGATTACCTAAGATTACCCCGGCTTTGATTAAACGGTCGGCAGCCTTCTTAGCCTCTTCCGTGACTTCTTTAGGATGGTTAAATTGCGTGTTAATATAAATGGGTGGATACTTCTCAAGAATGCTGCAGAGTTCATCGGTAATACGCATAGGCAGGGTTACGGGTACTCGGGTGCCAATACGCTTGATCTCGACATGCTTAATATTATGCAATTCACCGAGAAGCCAATCCAGCATCTGATCACTGAGGAGTAAAGCATCACCGCCTGTTATTAAGACATCGCGGATTTCCGGATTAGAGCGTACATAATCTAAAGCAGCTTCCAAATTGGAGCGGGTTTCATGAAGGTCAATCTCGCCGATATTGCGGCGTCTTTGGCAGTGACGGCAATACATTGCACAAAGATTGGTTACATTAATAATTAAGCGATCAGGATAACGACGGGTAATACAGGGAGCCGGAGAGGTGAATTCCTCACCCATAGGATCTTCCTCCCCGGAATAATCAAGAATTTCTTGTCTGGAGGGAAGACTTTGCAGCAAAATGGGATCTTGTTGGTCCTTTTCATCGATTAGGCTTAAGTAGTAGGGGGAAACGGCCCATCGATAGACTTTGCCTACCTCCCTGATTTCATCAAGCCGATTGGTGGCTAGTGGAAGTAATGCGCTCAAAGTTTCAGTCTCATTTATCCGGTTTTTGAGTTGCCAGTGCCAATCATACCATTGATCAAGAGTAGCCCCTAATTGGTCGAGAATCGAATCCCTTTTGCAATTATATTCTTCACTTAGAGCAAGTCCGCTGGGAATTTGTTCTTTACCTTTTTGATACGGCTGTGCTTTTTGCTTTAACTCTAATGCCCGCTTTTGAGAAGCTTGTCTGGGGTTAGGGTGTAGGATTTCCACTGCCATGACTTTACCACCTCTTTCTCAAGTAAAAAGGAACCTTTGTGGTTCCCAAGAAAAAGCATAATCCGCCAATAAAATACATAAGCCCTTTCATCATGAAAATCATAGAGCTTCTATCAAGTTGCCTAACTAACAACTTAATAGTATCATATGGGTTGGTGGCAGTCAATTAGGTTAGTACCCTCAACCTAAAAAATAATTATTCATTTAGTGGTATTTAGGGAATATTATGGGTGGGCTAAATATTAATCTGGCAGTTAAATTTTGATATAGGACAAAGGGAATTAATTAAGGAGAGGATCAAATGGACCATCAGGCAAGATATCAAGAAATCGCAATTGACATTGCCCATTCCATCGTCATGGGAGAATATAAAGAAGGGGAAAAGATTCATGGCCGCTCGACCTTAGCGGGACGTTATAATGTCTCACCGGAAACGATTCGTCGCTCTATTGCGATCCTTCAGACCATGGGCGTAGTGATGGTAAGCCAGGGGATAGGTATAACTGTTGTTTCCAAAAGCCTTGCGGAAAAATTCATGCGGGGATTTGACCAAAAAGCTGAAATACAGGTTTACTTTGATGAGCTAAAGAAATTGATGGAACAGAGACGAGAGATCGATCAAAGAATTGATGCCCATCTTACCAAAATCGTTAATTATACCGACCGCTTAGCCAGCCGGTGGATGGATGTGGCGGAAATCGAAGTTAATGAAGGGTCCAGTGCTAAAGGCCAAACCTTAGGCGAACTAAAAATTAGAGAAAGAACGGGTTTAACAGTAGTTGCAGTAGTACGTGCCGGCATCGAACAGTTTTCACCGGGAGCGGGGTTTGTCTTAGCCGAGGGGGACATTCTACTTGTGGTAGGTTCCGAGCAAGGTGGAGAAAAACTCCATGAAATCCTTGATTAGAATACAGGAAGTGGATATCCGTCTGTCGAATACACATCTAGAGAAAATCTACAACATATGAGGGACGACGGATGATCTTTAAGGGCTTAGTGGTACTTGGTGGGGAATTAATGATTGTATTGGTTACCGGGGAATTAAAATTGCTTATTCCCTTTTTAATCATCAATACACTTTTTCTTCTTTACCAACTAAATCTTCAATATAAAAAAGCTGCCCGCCCCCCAGCGCCGGAGCGAAATGCTGAGTTAAGCTTTAAAATTGCTAATGAAACTTTGCCTTATTTACGGAGAGGGCTTAATCAACAAAATGCCGAATCCATAGCTAAGATCATCCAAGAAATTGGTCAAGTGGCGGCTGTCTCCATAACTGATTGTGAAAGACAACTAGCCTATTTAGGGGCCGGCTGTGACCAGCATCATCCGGGAGACCGGATTCTGACCCGGGCAACCAGGGAAGTTATTCAGACGGGTAATTACAAAATTGTACATACCCAAAGAGAATTAAATTGTCCACGGCAATATACCTGTGATTGTCCCTTGGCCGCCGCAGTAATAGTTCCCTTAAAATGCCAGGGTAAAGTTGTAGGTACTATGAAGCTTTATGAAACGAAGGATGGTCAAATATCACCGGACCTCATACGTTTGGCGATTGGGATGGCTCAGCTCTTAAGTATTCAAATCGAGCTGGCAGAGCTTGATCACCAAGCAAAGCTGACTGCTGAGGCTCAATTAAATGCCTTGCAGGCCCAAATTAATCCCCATTTCTTTTTTAATGTGCTGAATACTATTATCGCCACCAGTCGTACCAGCCCCAATCGATCAAGGCGATTGCTGATTCATCTTGCGGAGTTTTTCCGTAAAGCTCTAAAGTCGCATGGAACGTTGATCACCCTACGGGAAGAAATGAGTTTTGTAAAGACTTATTTGATTTTGGAAAAGGCCCGTTTTGGTCGCAAGCTCCTTTTCAAAGGTGAGATTCCCGAGGAACTATTAGATGCGGTCGTCCCCCGTTTAAGTATTCAGCCCCTGGTAGAGAATGCGGTAAAGCATGGGATCTCCGAAAAGATTGGCAATGGAGTGGTTTCGGTAAAAGTGGAGCAAAAAGAGCAGGAACTCTATATTATGGTAGCCGATGATGGTGTGGGAATCCGACCTGAGCGCCTGCAGGAAGTATTAAAACCTGGGGTCGGCTCCGGCAACGGTGTCGGTATGGCTAATGTCCATGAGCGCTTGATCGGCCATTATGGTGAAGAATATGGTTTGCGCATCCTGAGCGAGCCGGATCTCGGAACAACGGTAATAATGCATTTACCGTTAACTTATGGCGAAACCAAAGAAGTATCAAATTAGGGCTTGGGGGTTTAGGTCAAGAATGTACCCGGGGATCGACATTGTAGAAATTGAACGCTTTAAAAAGGCTTGTGAGCGGACGCCTAGGATTCGCGAGCGTTTGTTTACGGAACGGGAGATCGCGGAATTAACGCCCAAAGCCATGGCTAGTTGGGCAGCTCGCTTTGCGGGGAAGGAAGCAGTTCTTAAGGCTTTGGGTACAGGGCTGAGGGGATTATCCTGGCATGATATAGAGATACTTGCAAATGACCTTGGGGAACCAACTGTTTTCTTGTCGGAAAATGGACTGGAACACATTCGTGCCCGAGGCGGAAGTCGGATAAGAGTAAGCCTTTCCCATGAGCGCGATTATGCAGTGGCAATGGCCATTCTTTTATAAACTAAAGATAGAGACGGGGTGATAAGCATGCGGGTGGTTAGTGCCAAGCAAATGAGGCAAATTGAAGAACGTGCCATCCGAGAATTTGGTATACCGAGTCTGTTATTAATGGAAAATGCCGCTTTGGCAGTGGTACAAGAAGTGCGACAAATTCTAGCCCTTCGCCACGGCGATTTGTCCGAAGGTCGGGTCACAGTCTTTGTGGGCAAAGGAAACAATGGGGGAGATGGGTTAGCCGTTGCCCGCCAGCTGGTAATTCTAGGGATGGACGTGACTGTCTTTTCCTTTGCCAAGGCCGAGGAGTTTAAGGGAGATGCGGCTCTCAATTATCGGCTTTACCAGAACGCCGGCGGAAAGCTGTTCACTATCAATGGTGAAAAACAACGAAGACTGGTAAGGATTGCTTTGGCCCAAGCGGAAGTCATTATCGACGCTATTTACGGAACGGGCTTTCGCGGGGCCTTACCTAGTCTTATTGAAGAATATGTGGAAGAAATTAATCGGGCCCAAGCCCCGATTATTGCCGTAGATATTCCCAGTGGCGTTGAAGCAGATACAGGAAAGGTCTATCGCAAGGCCATTAGAGCCCATACAACGGTGACTTTTGGCTTACCCAAGCTTGGTCATTTTTTAGGGGCTGGGCCTGAACACGGGGGAAGGGTGATCGTAGACCCGATATCTATCCCGGCGAGCTTTCTGGATCAAGAAAACTTTACCACTTCCGTATTAACTGAGGAAGTTCGCCGATTGTTACCGGTCCGCAGCCTCCAAGGCCATAAAGGAACTCATGGGCGGGGTATCTTAGTCGCTGGTTCAGAGGGCATGACCGGAGCGGCTATACTTGCTGGTAAAGCAGCCCTTCGTTCCGGAATTGGACTTTTGCAAATGGTTGTTCCCCAGGGGCTTGCAGAAGGTATCGATCTGGCTTTAACCGAGGCAACTATTTGGGGTGCTGAAGGACAAAAATCCCTCAATGGTAAAGCATGGCCGGTGATTTACGAACGTGCTGAGAAAGCCCAAGCTTTAGCTATGGGACCAGGACTGGGACAAGATCCGGAGCTGGTGGGCTTATTAGAGGAGATGCTGCGGACTCTTCCTTTGCCCATTGTCCTTGATGCGGACGCCCTGAATATTCTGGCTAAGGAACCGGGGATTTTGGGATGGCGGCAAGGTCGAGGGCCCTTGATTCTAACCCCCCATCCGGGAGAGTTGGCCCGTCTATGCGGTTGTACTACGGAAGAAGTTCAGGCTAATCGCCTTGAATTAGCTATTAACAAAGCAGTAGAATGGGAGAGCATTCTCGTTCTCAAGGGTGCTGTCACTATCATCGCTGCTCCGGATGGGCGGGCTTTCCTCAATCCTACCGGTAATCCCGGCCTTGGCACCGGGGGGACGGGAGATGTGCTCACCGGAAGCATTTTAGCTTGGTTAGCTCAAGGAGTAGACCCACTTTCCGCCGCCTGTTTGGGGGTTTATCTCCATGGCAAGGCCGCCGACCAATTAGCGAGCGAGTATGGCTGGGGTGGTTATACATCAAGTGAAGTAGCTGATCAGCTGCCAAAAGCACGGAAAAGTTTAGAAAATAATCTTTAAGGAGGGCATCATGGAAACTAGGCGACCGGTTTGGGCAGAAATTGATTTGCAGGCTCTAAAAAGAAATTACGACCGAATTAAGTCCGTGACAAAAAGCGAAATCATGCCGATTGTCAAGGCAGATGCTTATGGGCATGGTGCCTTGCAAGTCGTAAAAGCACTCTATGAAAAAGGTGCCCGTCGTTTTGGAGTTGCCATTTTAGATGAAGCTTTAGTATTAAAAAAAGCCTTTCCCGATATCAAAGTTATGTTAATCGGTTCACTGCCGATTGAAGACTTAGCCATTATTATTAAAGAAGAGATCATCTGCGGTGTTTATCATATTGAGCAAGCAGTGCTTTTGTCTAAAGAAGCAAAAAGGCAAGGCAAAAAAGCTATTATTCACTTAAAAGTGGATACGGGAATGGGGCGAATCGGTTTTCGTGAGGAAGATTGGGAGAATCTTCTGGATTGCACTAAGCTCCCCAATCTTTATATCGAGGGGATTTTCACCCACTTGGCTACCGCCGACCATTCCGACCTAAGGTATGCCCGGGAGCAGCTGAAAAAGTTCCTGGAGATTTCCGAAAGACTTAGAGTCCAGGGGGTCCATATTCCTCTTCGTCATGCCGCCAATAGTGGTGCTATTTTCCAATTGCCGGAGGCGCATTTTGATCTGGTTCGCCCAGGTATTGCCCTTTATGGACTCCCACCTTCTAAATATGCTGGAAGTGATATAGGGCTCGAGCCGGTACTGTCTTGGAAAGCAAAGATCAGTCACCTGAAGTCGGTTCCCCAAGGGGAAACTATAAGTTATGGCCGAACTTTTAGAACGGCATACTCCACACAGGTGGCTACGATTCCCGTTGGCTATGCAGATGGGCTAAGGCGAGACCTTTCTAATCGAGGAGAGGTGGTTATCAAGGGAAGAAGAGCAACTATTATTGGCAGAGTTTGCATGGATCAAACTATGCTGGATGTCACGAAAATTCCTGAGGTGAAAGTCGGTGATGAGGTCATAATTCTGGGCAGCGATGGCTACGAGCGGCTTGATGCTACGGAAATGGCCGAATGGCTGAATACCATTAACTATGAAATTGTCTGTGGAATATCTAAGCGGGTTCCACGAGTATATATTGAGTAAGAGAATCATACTGCCCTTCTTATTCGAAGATGTAAAAAAGCACTAGCCTTAATAAGGTTTAGTGCTTTTTGGGTAGAATAGCTTTAAGTTATCGGAATGATGGTGTTTTTCCGGTGCTCGCGGGCTTTTTCTAAGTATCTATTCATCGGACCCCTTAGGGATTGAACCTCCTCCTCAGTGAGTTCACGCACTACCTTAGCGGGAGAACCCATAATTAAAACCCGGGGTGGGAAGTGTTTATTCTCCGTAACCAAGGAGCCTGCCGCTACTAGGGAATCTTCGCCGATGACTGCTCTATTGAGAATTATCGACCCCATACCAATTAATGTGCCCTTCTTAATCGTACAGCCATGCAAGGTTACAGCATGCCCAACTGAGACCTCGTCTTCAATAATTACCGATTGGTCCCTATCAACATGAATAACAGTCAAATCCTGAATGTTAGTGCGGTTTCCAATAATAATCGGGGCTAGATCAGCCCTAATTACGGAATTGTACCAGATGCTTGCTTCTTCTCCAATATGGACATCGCCAATTATTTTTGCTCCATCGGCAATAAAGACATCCTTACCTAGTGTAGGCGTTTTTCCCAAATGAGAATATAACATGGCAATTCCTCCTTTTTAAGTACAATTTTTGGGGTTAAGATACTTCGCTTTTGCTCAGTATGACAATAGGCTATGGCCGTGTCATCCTGAAGGAAGAATGACTGAAGGATCTTTTTCGACTTATTTGTACTGCTGATGAAGCAAATACATTTTAATTAGCTACTATTATAAAATGTATTAAAATAACTGTCCAGCAAAGCTAAGGTTAGGCAAGGATAAGCTTAAGGTTTTCTTGATATCTTTCTATAAAGAGTGCTAAAATTGGAACAGTGGTTAGTCATCGGGCAAAAAGGAGAACAATATTGTGAAGCGAACGTGGCGTTTTTGGCTTGCTCTTTGGGCAGGAAAAGGAATCAATGGCTTATTAAAGCTTCTCGGTAAAAAGGGGACAACTCTCCCCGGCAAATTAGCCTTGGATTTTGAGCCCAATTTAATTGGGTTATTAAGTACAGCCTATACCGACGGGATTATTATGGTCACGGGAACCAATGGTAAGACTACTACGGCTAATTTTCTAGCACAGATTTTAACATCCGAAGGGAGAACTTTTGCCTTCAATCAAGCAGGTGCCAATCTAGTCACCGGAATTACGGGAGCATTGTTGGAAAATACGGGTTGGGGCGGAAAAAGCAAGGTAAAGATGGCATTGCTGGAAGTGGATGAAGGTACTGTCCCGAAGTTTTGCCGGCAGGTTACTCCTCGGGTAGCCATAATTACTAACTTCTTTAGGGATCAGCTGGATCGCTACGGTGAATTGGACACTATTATTAATTTAGTCCGGAATGCCCTTCCGCCTGAGACTCATCTAATCCTTAACGCGGATGACCCCCTAGTAGCACAATTCGGACGGGATAGAATTCACACCCTTTATTACGGGGTAGAACGGACTCCCGACAGCAAACCGATAAGTACGGAAACCCGAGAGGCCAGGTTTTGCCCAAACTGCGGTGAACTGTTGGCGTATGCTCTTTATCATTATGGGCAATTGGGGAAGTATGCTTGTGAGTCCTGTGGCTATAAACGACCAGATCCTCCTGTATTAGCCCGGGGAGTAGAGCCGGGAGCCGAGGGGATTCATTTTCAAGTAGATCAAACACCTTATTATATTGCCATGCAGGGATATTATAATCTCTATAATGCTTTAGCAGCTTTGACAGCAGCCAAGCGTATAGGGATCAAAGACCGGGAAATTCAACGGGGCTTAAGAGAATTTGTACCTCAAGCCGGCCGGATGGAGCAATTTGTCTTACCCGAGGGGTCGATTACACTAACCTTAGTCAAGAACCCCGCTGGATTTAACCAAGTGCTTCAGACCGTTTTAGGCTATAAGGAGCGTCCCATCCGTCTGTATATAGGCATCAATGATCTGGCCGCTGATGGTAGAGATATCTCTTGGCTATGGGATGTGGACTTTGAAGCGTTAGCCCGGGAAGATGGGCGAATCCAACAAATTGTGTGTTCGGGGCTTCGTGCGGAGGACATGGCTGTACGACTTAAATATGCCGGAATGCCGGTAAAAAAACTAATTATCGAACACGAACTGGATAAATCCCTTGACCAATTATTAGCCAATTTAGCCGGAACGGAAACCATCTTTATTTTACCTTCCTATACTCTGCTCTTCCCCATGCGGGAAATTCTCGAAAAAAGAGAGATTAAAGGCGGCAGAGCAGATTCAACAACTTCTGTTCAAAGAGGGGAGGGTTAAGAC
>NZ_CEVWNY010000110.1:0-10186 GCF_982384815.1 Desulfitobacterium sp.
AAAGCAAGCCTTCTAAGCTTGCTTTGGTTCAGTTATAATGAAATAGTAATTGTCCTTAGTTTTGTTTTTGGTAAAAGAACGAGGAAACCAGTTTAAAGCCCAAATGATTCATACCGAAAAGATGCTCCGTGCTACCGGTAAAGAGAATACCGCCGGTCGTCAAGGAATCAGCGAATTTACGATAAAGCATTTCTTTGGCCTCTTCGGTGAAATAAATGACCACATTACGGCAGGCGAGGAGATCAAACCCCGTATCGAAGCGGTCTGTGAGAAGATTTTGTCGCTGGAAGGTGACACGACCTTTGACCTGATCCTTAACCTGGTACCCGCCATCCACCGGTGTGAAGTACTTTTTGATAATTTCCGGGGTAGTGCTGGCAAAATCCGGTTGTTTATAAATACCTTTTTTAGCATGGTCCAGTACATTAACATCAATATCCGTTGCCAAAATACTAAACCTGGCTTGGGGGAAATATTCCAGCATGGTAATAGCCATTGAATAAGGCTCCTGGCCGCTGGAGCATCCGGCACTCCAGATTTTGAGAGAGGATTTTGTTTCAAGAAGCTTAGGGATAATGACTTCCCTCAGGGTCTTCCACTGGTTCGTATCTCGGAAAAACTGGGTGACATTGATAGTTAAATGTTTAAAAAAGGCATCAAATAAGACCCGGTCATGCTCCAGGGCTTTAATGAATTCCGGGAAGGTTTTGTAGTTGTTTGAGGACATAAAGCTTCTTATACGCCGTTCCATTTGGTTCTGCTTATAGAAGTTAAGGTCAAGGCCGCTTTTCGGATGAAAAGCTTTTATAAACCACTCATATGTATTTGTCTCTAAGTTTACCAAGGAAGCACCTCTTTTCTGATTTGTTTGTATGAGAGAAATTGTACGGCGCATAAAACGGAAATATTTAATACTTACTGATTAGTATTCTAATTTAAATATATTACATATCTATCATAGGAAATTACCCAAATAAGTCAATGATCAATCCCCTAATTTCATCAATTTGTGTTAAAATTTCTAAAGGCTTAGCCTGCTTTTCCAGAACTTTTTGCCCAAGCTCTTCCAAGGCTTTATCGATATCATTGATGCGGGAAAGTACCTTGGGACGCCCTTGAAAATCCCAGAAGGATTCCTCGGAGACCCGGCGGCTTTGGCCGAAGGTGGAGCGTAAGAAGGATTTTATCATATCTTTAAACTCCGAAAGATCACGCAGGGAAAAACTCTCAGCCAATTGTTGCCCTTTTTTCTCTACGCGAGTCAAAAAATCTTGCAGCTCCTGGCTTTGTAACTTCCGGGTTTGGGTAAGAACCTGATTAAAATCAAGGTCCCCCCGTTGGGATGAAGGATTAGAACGGGTGAGGGACTCGAGTTGTTGGGCTCCGTCGATACGAATAGGCATAGATATTCCCCCTGTAATGGTTTCGAAAGGACGTTGTTATGCAGTCAAGACGAGTTTTTGTAAAATTTCTATTGGGTTTGGGTGCTTTTATTTTACCTTGGACCAGCTTAGATAACAAATTAATAATGGCCATAAAACCCTTAATGAAACAACCCCGGGCCAAGCTTTATGTTATCCCGCCGGAAGCACGAACCGTCAAAGAATATTTTCAAGAGGAGCGCTTAAGTCGTGGAATCATGGATGATATCATGGCTTTAACCGCTAAGGAAATGGAAGGTCGCCGCGCCGGGCAAGCAGGAGAAGGAAGAGCATCACAGTATTTATCCAGGGAGTTGAGTATGCTGGGCTTAAAACCCATGGGTGATGAAGAAACCAGCTATGTCCAAGCCTTTACCATTCCCGAGGTAAAGGAAGCCTTTATCGGAAGCCGGTTGACCTTTTCCATCGGTAACCCCGACATGTTGCGCTCTCCCAGCTTGAACATTCTAGGTGGATTAAGCGGAGAAAACGAACGAGAGGTTATCCTTGTTTCCGCCCATTATGATCATCTCGGTACCCATCAAGGTAAGGTTTACCCAGGGGCAAATGATAACGCTTCCGGTGTAGCCTGTGTTTTGGAAGTAATTCGCAGGCTGATTAGGGAGAAGGAGACCCCCAAGAAAAATATCGTATTTGCTTTCTGGAGTGCCGAAGAGATGGGCTTCCTGGGTTCTAAGACCTTTGTGGACAACCCTACCTTTCCCCTCAAAAGGATTAAGGCAGTCATTAACGTAGATACCATCGGCAATGGTATGATCGGCAACTTTGGACTCTGGACGGAAAATAAGTCGGATGTAGCTTTTCAAGCGGTCCAGAAGGCAGCTGCTGAGGCCGGGGCCAGTGCTATGTATGTAGAACGCGAGGGCCACAACAGCGATCAATCGAGCTTCGCCCAAGTCGGTATACCGGCTGTGACCCTTTTGGCCAGGGAATGGCTGGAGAATAACCATACCCCTGAGGATACTATCGGTGATGTAAAAGTCGAGAAAGTTGAGTTGGCGGCGGAGATTGTTTATCGTGCCGTCAAGGAATTGGCGTTTTGATGGGCTTAAGTCCTGGAGTTTTCTCCAGGACTCATTCGGATTTCGTGGCTCCCGGGGACTGTCCGGGCTCCGTTAAGTCGTATTTGGAGCGAAGTATTACCAAGTCTACCCGACGATTTCTTGATCGCCCGGCTTCATTATCGTTAGAGGCAACGGGCCGGTATTCCCCATAGCCTGCGGCGGAAAGCTGTTCGGCGGGGATTTTCTCCTGCATAATATGGACTACATTGGTCGCCCGCAAGACAGACAGCTCCCAGTTGCTAGGAAAACGAGCCGTATTAATGGGAAGATTATCCGTATGTCCTTCCACTTTAATGTAGTTGGGTGCGGAAGCCAAGACATTGTTGATTTTTTCGAGGATTTCCCGGGCTCTAGGTGTTATTTCCGCAGAGCCGCTGGCAAAGAGCAAGGTATCCTGGATACTGATAACCAACCCTCTTTCCTCGATATTGGAGACCAGCTTTGCCTCGATACCATTATCTAGAGCAAACTTATCTAGTTTTTGCTTGATGGCTTCAATAGTCATACTCTCGATATCTGCGTTTCCTCCACCGTTGCCACTTCCTGCTCCATTTTCTTTTTGTGAAGTTTCCCCGGAGGGCTGGGGAGTATTAGTAGGGTAGGTCTCGATTATACTTGGTCCGGAGGGCGTGGTCCCGATTTCTACTTGGGCAGGAGTGCCTCCCCCGAGAGCAATGCTAAGAGATTCGGCAATGGCTTGAAATTTTTCCGCATCGACCTTGCTCATGGAATACATCACAACAAAGAAGATCATCAAGAGGGTGATCAGATCGGAATAGGTAAGAAGCCAACGTTCTGAATTATCTTTTTCCGGTTCTTCTGCACGTTTTCTAGCCATTTGCTCACCTACTCGCTGCGTTCGCTGACTTGCATTGGCACTGACATATTCCCAAGGTGTGTTTTTAGCTTTTCCTTAAGAATAGAGGGATTTTCTCCGGCTTGGATCGAGAGGATGCCATCCATCACCATTTCCATGGCGGCTACTTCGATCTTATCCTTTTGTTTAAGCTTAGTCGCAATAGGCAGATAAAGAATATTGGCAAAGCATACGCCGTAAAGGGTTGCTAAAAAGGCTCCGGCGATAGATTTGGAGAGGGATTCCGGATCTGAGAGATTACCCAAAACGTGGACAAGTCCCATAACTGTGCCGATAATACCTAGAGTGGGGCTATAACCACCGGCGGCCTCAAAGACGGAAATCCCGACTTTGTGGCGTTTCTCCATGACTGCAATATTTGATTCAAGAATTTCCCTGGTAATGTCGGGGTCGGTACCATCGATAACCAGTTGCATCCCCTGACGGGTAAACCGATCCTCCACCATTTCCAACTCTTGTTCGAGGCTAAGGAGTCCTTCCCGCCGTGCCTTTTCGGCAAAACGCACCAGGGTATCATAAGCTTCTAAGGTTCCGTAGCTTTTTTCGGTAAAAGCAATCTTGATCCAAGTGGGAAATTTCTTCATTTCCTGGAGCGGAAAACTGGCGAATACCGCGCCAAATGTTCCCCCGAAAACGATAACGGCAGGGGGAAGAAGGAAGAGGGAGCTTATATGTCCACCCTCAAGCACAAAGCCAATAATTAAGGCCCCAAAACCAAGCAATATACCGAGTATCGATGATATATCCATATAATTTTAGGCCGGAACTTACCCCAAAAGTCACAATATGTATGAGTCCCGGCTACCTCCTTTACCATATGTTTTGTTTGTTGAACTGACCTTGGGCACAGTAGAGTTATCGGAAAAAAGGGCGAAAAACTTAATAGGGCTAAAGACCTATTGCATAAACATACCATCCAACCACATGCTGAATAAAGTCATCCTGAGCACCGCGAAGGATCTTAACCCGAAACATCAGCTGTTTATTTATATTTATAGTAAAAAATTGGGGCCGGAATAGTCAAGAGTTGAAGTAATTTATCAGGCTCGACATGAGATGCCATAATATGTTAAACTTTGGGTATAAGGTTAACGGGGGGTATTAATGATGAGCCAAGAAGTTAAAGAAGTTGCATCATCAAAGAATTATCAGACAAGAAAATATTCCTACGCAGATTATTTGACCTGGGATGATGATACCCGTGTGGAATTGATTGAAGGCATCTCTTATGACATGACAGCTGCTCCCTCAAGAATTCATCAAAAGATTGTGGGAGAGTTTTTTCGCCAAATTGCCAATTATCTTCTAGACAAACCCTGTGAGGTCTATGTGGCACCATTTGATGTAAGACTTGCCGAGGATAAGGCTAAGGACGAAAACATATTTAATGTGGTTCAGCCTGATATAGCAATTATCTGCGACCGAGAAAAACTGGATGATAAAGGATGCCTCGGTAGCCCGGACTTAGTCATGGAAGTAGTATCTCCTTCAAGTGTTACCAAGGACTATATAAAGAAGCTTAACCTCTACGAGAAATTTCTTGTCGGGGAATATTGGCTAGTTCACCCCGTAGATAAGATCATCATGGTCTATAGATTGGAGCAATCCGGAAAATACGCCAGACCTACTATTTACCCCATTGAGGAAACGATCCCCGTTGGCATTTTTGAGGACCTGACCATTTCTCTGGAGAAGATAATCGAAGAACTATAATCTGGGGCTTATCTAGGATTCTTCGCTCCGCTCAGCTTGACAAGCATTATGTCATCCCGAGCCTTAGCGAAGGATCTTGACCCGAAACATAGGAACATCTAAATATGTCATCCTGAGCCTTGGCGAAGGATCTTTTGAAGAGGAGTCTAGACTCCTTTTTTATGTTATCCGGATATGATAGTGTATGGTCAAGAAGCAAGAAAAATTAAGCACTCTTTGAGGCAAGGGCTAGATATATTGTAAAAAGTAAAGAAATATCAATATTCAAAGACCTAATCTTCGTAAATCCCCTCTTATGTTTCCAAAGAATTTGCCGATAACCATATTAAGATAGTGTGTACGGGAGTGGATTCGATATGAAAATTGATGGAACCTCAATGTCCTCGATTGGCAGTATACAAGCAACGAACCGGGTGGCATCCATCACTCAAAAGGCGGCAATTCATGGCCAAAGCCAAGACGGCATCAAAGTCTCTGATAAAGGACAGGTCTATCAGAGCCTTTTGCAGAAAGTAAAGGAAATCCCTGAAGTTCGGCAGGATCGTATTCGCGAGATCACCGAGCGGATTAATAAAGGGGAATTCAAGATCAATGCTCAAGCAATAGCCGAAAAGCTGCTTGGTCAAGAGTAATTAGTCCGCGAATTTCCTTTGGAGTCCCAAAATATTACTTCTGCCTGTAAGGAGGTTGTACTTGTGCCTGAAATCAAGCAACTTAATGAGAACCTTAAACGCCAAGCAGCCCTCTATAGCGAACTAAAAATCTATGCCGAAAAGAAGCAACAGGCACTGATTAATAACGATCTTCATACGATCGAAGCACTCACCGTGCGCGAAGAACAGCTTCTTCTCGAAGCCTCACGCTTAGAAAAGGAGCGGCTTCTATGGGCGGAGCAAATCGCCCGATACTTGGGGAAAGTTCCCGAAAAAATTACTTTAAAGGAATTAGCAGAGCGTTTTCCCGAATTAACAGAGGTTAAGACCGAATTGGAAAATGTTCTTATGAATTTGAAAGAAGTCAATGAACTCAATAATCAGCTTCTTAAGCAGGCCATGAAAGTGACCGACTTAACCCTTAGCGTGATTACCGCACAACCCGGTGGCAGTACCTATAACCGCCCGGGGGAAAAAGAAAGCTGGTCGAAAAAAGTTCACTTTCTCGATCGAAATATTTAGAGGAGGATTCGTATGCGCTCCACATTTTCCGGTTTAGAGCTGGCAAGGCGGGCACTGGAATCCCAGCAGGTCGCTTTGGATACTACAGGACATAATATTGCCAACGCCAACACCAAAGGCTATACCCGTCAAGTGGTTAATTTACAGGCGACTTTGCCTGACAGGATCCCCGGCATGGGTCACTATTTAAGCGTTGGTACAGGGGTCACCGTCCAAAGCATTGATCGTGCCCGGGATATCTTTATTGATCGGCAATTCCGCTGGGAGAACTCCAAACATGAATACTGGGCAGCCCGTGAAAATACCCTGCAGAAGATCGAAGGGCTTCTCAATGAACCTTCGAATAATAGCTTGAGCAATGATTTGACTCAATTTTGGAATGCCTGGAGTGTGCTGGCCAATAATCCGGAAAACTCAGGTGCCCGTTCCGTCGTTTTGGAAAGAGCGGCGACTATGACCGACACCCTCCATCATATCGACCAACAGATTACCGAATTGCAGAAAAGCCTCGACTCCAGCGTGCGGGTCCAGATCGGCCAGATCAATAACTATGCCAAGCAGATACAGGAACTGAATCTCCAGATTAAGAAGGTCCAAGTCTCCGGGAATAATCCCAATGACCTGTTGGACAAACGGGACACCCTGGTGGATGAGCTTTCCAAGCTGGTCAATGTCCGGGTCGTGGAAAGCCGGGATCCTAACTTTACAGATCGGGAGGTCAATATCTTTAGGCTGTATATCGGTAATGAAAAAGCAACCGACCAGATCCTGGTCGATGATACGAAGGCTTATCAGTTGGAGACTCCTCCTCCGGCTGGAGCGAGCGGAGAACCCTTTGCCAAAGTGAAATGGCCTCCGGGGCATCCAGCATACGACCCTTCGGGGGATAACTCCGTTGATTTGGGTGAAGGCTTGGGAGAGCTCCGTTCCAGCATCTTATTGCGGGGCTCCGGGTTTGAGTATGATCCGCTGGGGGGAGATACCAAAGAGAATGCGCATCTGGCCTACCTGCGGGATCAGTTTAACCAACTGGCCCGAGGTATTGCTGGAGCGGTGAATGCCATTCATAAGACAGGGATAGATAAGGACGGCAATCTGGGAGAAGATTTCTTTACCTCTGCAGATGGAAGCCCAATTAGCGCCCGCAATATTAAAGTGAACAAAGACCTGATCGATGAACCGTGGAAAATTGCCACCGGAAAAGATAACTTTGGCGATGGAGAAGTGGCTAAAGCTCTTAGTTCTCTTGCTACAGGGTGGACAGGGCTTACCGATCTATACCTGAAGAACCCTGGAGGAAATACTATTCTCATCAATCCGGCCACTGGGGCGATAACCACGGATACGGCCGTCGGACGGCCTGTGGCTTGGGCAACGAGTGCGGATATTGCCGCAGGTACTACTTTGAAGTACCCCGTAGGACACGCTTTAGAAGGACAGAATATTCTTATCGATCCGGCTACCGGGCTTATAACCACGAATCCGGCCGATGGTAAACCTGTAGTTTTGGCTCAGACTCCGCCTTTATCGTCAGCTTCCATCGGTGATTATTACGGGGCGGCTCTCGCCGAACTGGGGGTGGATGCCCAGCAAGCTACTCGGATGAAGGAAGGTCAGGCCGTTCTTGTCACCCATATGTATAATCAGCGGCAATCCGTGGTCGGAGTAAACATGGATGAGGAAATTACGAACCTGATCAAATTCCAGAAAAGTTATACCGCGGCAGCGCGGATCGTGACCATGCTGGACAGTATGTTGGATACTATCGTCAACGGCATGGGTGTTACCCGTTAAAATGGAGGAAGGATGGTGAACCGCTTTGCGAATTTCCAATAATATGCTTTCCCGCAATCTACTTCTTAATCTCTGGGCGGCTCAAGGCCGCATAGATAAACTGCAGAATCAAATGTCCACTGGGCAAAAAATTAACCGTCCCTCCGATGATCCTGTGGGGACGGAGAATTCTCTGCGCTTTAAGAACAACATTGCCTACCTGAACCAACTTAAGGCCAATGCCAAGGAGGGCATAGCCTATATGGATACAACAGATGACACCATGGGTGAGATGACCTCTATGATCCAACGGGCCAAAGAACTGGCCGTTCATGCTATGAACACATCCACGGTGAATGACGAGGACCGCAAAAAGATCGCCATTGAAATCGATCAAATCCGGGAGCATGTCATCGAGTTAGCCAATACCAAAGTAGGCACGAAATATATTTTTGGCGGGACGGCCAATGTGGAACCCTTCCCCAAAGGAGCCGCTGACTGGCAAGGCTCCGATGATACGAAGAAATTCCAAGTGGGCAGTGATTTAAGTATCGAAGTCTCGGTCAATGGGCATGATTTATTCGGAGCAGGCTGGGAATATGTCGAAAAGACCCCTTCCACTAATCCTCCCACCTATGAATACAAGAAGGGCAGTGGTTCAGGGATTGCCATGTTTGATACTCTGGCTCAATTGAGTAAAGCTCTGAAAGAATCGAACATCAATGGAGTGGATGATGATGGAACGGGGCCAAATGAAGATGGGGTGCAGGTCCTACTCGCTAAACTGGAACTTCAAGCGGATCACATCTCCGATGTTCGCGCTCAACTCGGTGCGCGGCAAAACCGTATGGATTCAGTCTATACTCAGCTGGATTCCACTTCTGCCAATCTTGGAGATTCCCTCGCCAACGTTCTTTACGCCGATATCGCCGAGACCCTGGTAAACTTTAAAACTCAGGACAGCATTTATCAGGCGGCCCTTTCTGTGGGAACGAAGATAATTCAGCCTTCATTGGCGGATTTCTTGAGGTAAACCGGGATTCGGATAGATTCGAGTAGATGATATAGATTGCTGAATAAAAAAAGTGACTGCCTAAAGGGAGTGTTGCCGGATGCTCCAACTCAATATAAAGAGTTACCCCATTCGCCTGGAATATAATATACGTAATGCCTGGTTAGATATGAAAACCAACCTCCCCAAGGTTGAGATGGAGAACATCCCTCCCCAGTTGCAAATCAGCCAACCGCCCGGGAAATTAACCATTGACAGTACGGAGTATTATCATTCCATAGGCATCAAAACCAGGGCCGCCCTTTCCCAGGAAAACTATGATCGCGGCAGAAAGGCTGCCTTAGAAGGTATTGCCGCCATCGTGGAAAAGGGTAACCGTTTGGCTCAGATTAGCAATCCTGCCAACAATGCCATTGCCGACATGGCTTATGAATCCTGTTTCGAGAAAAAAGGTGAGCTCAGTTTTGAGCCCATCGTCGCCCCCTCTATCCATTATGAAGCCAGCCCGGCTCAGATCGAAGTCATTCCGGGCAAAATTAACTACAATCTGGTAAGGGGAAGAGTAGATGCCGACTACCGGCCTGGAAAGGTGGATATCCGGGTAACTCAATATCCCAGACTGGATATTTCCGTAGTAGATGTTAAAGTGTAGGAGGAACATGCAATGAAGATAGAATCCACACGATTTGGAACCCTCGAAGTGGCCCCTGAACAGATCATTCATTTTCCCCATGGAATTCCTGGCTTTCTCGACGAGAAAGCCTTTGTCCATTTACCCCATGAAGAAAACAGTCCTTTTTCCTTTCTTCAATCCACTGCGGAAGCTGATTTATCCTTTCTGCTGGTGGATCCCTTCCCTTTTATTCCGGAGTACGAGTTTGTCCTTGAGGATGAATTGGCCGGGGAATTGGAACTTTCGGAAGAAAACCCTCCTCAAGTTTTTCTGATTGGTACCGTAAGAGAAAAGATAACCGACATGACAGTCAATCTCTTGGCTCCCATCGTTGTCAATAGGGATAAGGGTATCGGCAGACAGATTATCCTGGACAAAACGGAGTATTCTATCCGCCACAAGCTTTTTCCTGAGACACAAGCTCAGGGAACTCCTGAAGGAGGCGAGTAAGATGCTG
>NZ_CEVWNY010000111.1:0-10184 GCF_982384815.1 Desulfitobacterium sp.
TTTCCAAGAACAAAACCTTCAGGTTGAATTAATTCCTTTTCAAAGTCCAGTGGAACTTCAGAGTGCTTTTCAATCCGGTCAGCTGGACGGTACAATTACCGATATTATGATTGCCGCCTTGTTAAAAAGCTCCGGTGAGGACTTAAGGGTAACCTCAATTGCCTTAGGAGCCACCCCGGAAGAAGGACGGTTTGCCATTGTTGCCTCACCTCAAAGCAGTATCAAGTCTGTCCAAGATTTAAAGGGTAAAAGCATTGGCATCTCCAATAACTCGATCATTGAATATGTCACCGACGGTCTCCTTAGGGAAGGCGGAGTCAATCCCTCAGAAGTGAAGAAGACGACCGTAGCCAAGATTCCCCTGCGAGTGGAGATGTTATTGAATAATCAGATCGATGCTATCGTTGTCCCCGATCCTCAGATATCCTATGTGGTTTCGCAAGGTGCTAAAATAATCGCCGAAGATACTAAAGGGGAGAATCTTTCCCAATCGGTGACCATCGTTAGAAATAAGGTTATCAATGAGAAAAAAGATGCCTTAATCAGTTACTATAAAGCTTATACAAAAGCGGTGCAAGCCATCAATCAGGCACCGGATCAGTACAAAGAGCTTCTGGTTAAGAATGTAAATATACCGGAAAGTATCGTAGCTTCCTATAAGGTTCAACATTATTCTGAACCTGAGCTACCCCAGGAAAAGGATGTCACCAAGGTACTAAACTGGTTAAAGGATAAGGATCTGCTTAAGAATCCTGTAGATTATCAAAGTTTTGTGCAGTCCGGGTTATATTAAATGTATAAGGCAACTACGGCTTGCGCCTTCGCGGCGCAAGCCAAGTTTTCTTTATGTAGAACTTCGAAAAAGCAGTTCAGGTGGCCTGCTATGTTGCGGTGCGGCACCGGTAGATGATGAAAAGATGCAATTGAGTTCGAGATTAGATAATATAGAAAGGAGTGAGTCTTACGCAAAAGTTATTGGAAGGGATTGTAAATTTCCGCATAGGGGATTTTGAAACGCATAAAGCCTTATTTAAGGAACTTAAAGCCGGGCAAAAACCTCATACGCTCTTTATTACCTGCTCTGATTCCCGCATAGATCCCGGTATGATCACGGGGACTTTGCCAGGGGAATTGTTTATCATCCGTAATGTGGCCAATATTGTTCCGCCTTACCGGGAGACCTCGGAGTATGTGGCTACCACATCCGCCATTGAATACGCAGTTCAAGTCCTCGGTGTAGAAAATATCATTGTCTGTGGGCATTCTAATTGTGGAGGATGTTCCGCCGGTCTAAAATCATTAGACAAATTGGCGGATTTACCCCATACTAAAAAGTGGTTGGAACTCCTGCAACCGGTTAGGAGTCGGGTGTTGGCAGAATTTGGGGAAGATGAACCAGAGGCTCGGGAATGGATGATGGAACAGGTCAATGTGGTCCAGCAACTGCGCAATTTAGTGACCTATCCCTACATCTTTGAAAAGGTGGTGGCTAAAAAGCTCCAAATAAGCGGCTGGCATTATATTATTGAGACTGGGGAAATCCTGATCTATGATCGGCAAGCAGGGGAATTTCGCTTAGCCAACGGTGTTGTGGACTAAGTGGGAAAGGTAGTGAGAGAATGATAATAGGCTTTGGTTTTGGGGATCCCATCCAGGCGATCTTAATGGTCCTCTTAACCTCACTGCTTAGCTATGTTATTTTTAAGAACTTACGTAGTCAGCGGCGTAGAAATTTGGATCCCTATGAAGAGAAGGAAAGACTCAGACAATATTATTATGAGCAGCGTCGGCGGGCCAGGGAATATGCCCGGGAATTCGATCTTTCTGATTAAGAGATTGAAAGACGCATTGAAGAGGAGCTAAATAAGTAAGAGTCACGAACATCTGAGGATGAACGTGACTCTTTTTTACTAGAGATTTTGGAAAAAGAGGCGAGCAATATCCGCTCCCCCGATAAAAGCTCCCATCGAACTGCCAATATTTGCAAGAACAACAGTAAGCAAAATCCGGGTGACCTTGTTATTCCAAAAGCCTTTGAGACTAAGAATATCCTCGGAAAGGTTCTCAAAATCACGGACATTGGGCCTTTTGAAATAAGCTTGGACCAGACCGGCAAACCACCCGGCTGCGATCAGGGGATGTAAGGCGGCGATGGGAGCAGCGAAAAAAGCGGTCAAAATAGCCAAAGGATGGCCAAAAGCGAGGGCGGTTCCTAGAGCTGAGAGACACCCCGTCCATAATACCCAGCTTAAGGTTTGTTGGACTCCGGCATCAGGATTATTGAAAAAGGTATAGGCAATCAAAGCAATAATCAGTAGGGGGATGGACCAGCCGATGACCTTGGGGAGGAGGGATTTAGGCGGGAGCTCCGTCAAGCGTTGCAAATCATGATCCTTTTTAATTTCTTCTTTGATGCCGGGGATATGGGCGGCCCCTAAAACTGCTACGATCTTTTCCCCAGGGGCTTCTTTAATTTTTTGGGCGAGATATTGATCCCGTTCATCGATCAGCGGAGTCTTCAGTTTCGGAAAGCTCTCTGTGAAGTCCTTCAACATACTATTAAGCATATCTTGGGACTTGAGTTTTTCCAGTTCCTCTTCGGAGATACTTTCATCGTCGAAAATACTGAGGATAACTTCCATGAGGAGCTTGCATTTTCCCCAGAAACCTACATTGTGCCAAATCCGGGAGAAGGTAATTTGAATATTACGATCAGCGAGGACTAGGGTGGCACCCACTTCCTCGGCTGATTGAATGCCCTGAAGCATTTCCTGCCCCGCATTGGTGCCCAGTTCTTTGGCTAAACGCTTTTGAAAGGAGGAAATAGCCAGGTTCATGAGAAGCAAGGTGGCCTTCTTTTCTTTAATAACTTTGAAGATATCGGTATCCTTCCATTTTTCTTCTTCAGTAATGGATTTATAACGCTGTTCATCTAGTTCGACACAGACTGAGTCTGGTCGTTCGGTTTCGATTACTTCCTTTACTAATTCTGCACTTTGCTTGGAGACATGGGCGGTACCGATAAGGATGATCTCTTTGTTATCTAGGGATAAACGAGTAATGTTTTCGTTTTCAACAGACATAAATTACCTTCCTTTTAACAGCGAAATAACATTTTTGGTTAATGTCTTTCATTATACAACTATTATTGTAACCTTTATAGGGCTTATTGTAAAAGAAAACAAAGCAGGAGAATGATTGTTATTCGTTAGGGAATTATAAAAGGAAAGTCATCGGACAAAGTACAGTTTGTGATATAAAGTAACCGGATGGAGAAGTGGCAGATGAATAAAACGAGCAAGCTAGCGATTAGTATTTTCTTGTTTTTTGAGATCGCTCTCCTCAGTAAAGGGATACATAGCCTTTTGGGAAACCATGCGAAGGGTTTGGGGGTGATCGCCTTGGGTATGGGAACCCTATTCCTGCCTTTCATTCTTATCTATTTAGCCAATAAGGTGAAGTTGAAGCTACCACCCGGTTTTTTGCTGGTTATGCTTGTGTTTATTATTATGGCCCAGTATTTTGGAGAGGTTGAAAAGTTTTACCAAAGCTTTTGGTGGTGGGATTTGAGTCTTCATGGTATTTTCGGTTTCTTTGCTGTGTTATTTGCCATATATATCCTTAATAAGAATGCTAAAAAAAGAGGTCCGATATCCGAAGCAAGGTTTAAGCTCATTCAAACTATCGCAGCTTTTTGTTTTGCGATCTCTTCCAGCACTCTTTGGGAAATATTTGAATATCTCGGGGATGTCCTACTTCCTGTTAAAATGGTTAAGGGTGGGTTGGAGGATACTATGTCCGATATGATGATAGCAGCCTTGGCTTCTTTCCTTACTTCCATGGGCTATTTTTTATGGTGGTGGTTATATCACAGGAAAAATATGCGTGGAATCACAGATTAAGTTAACATTAATCTGTATGATATTAATTGTAAGGAGGGTGATTCAAATGAAATCAATCGATTTATCTAAGTCGGTATATGATATATGCACCGCTTATCCGGAAGCCATAGATGTGATGAAAGAAATTGGCTTTGCCGATATTGCTAAGCCAGGTATGCTCCAAACAGCCGGTCGCTTCATGACCATTCCTAAGGGAGCGGCCATGAAGAAAATCAGCCTTGACCAAATTAAAGAAACTTTTGCCGAAAAAGGCTTTGAAATTACTGAATAGGAGTGAATGGAATGAGTGAACTAATTAATAATCGCGAGTATCGCCAAAAGGTGCTTAAAGAACTGATTATGGAGTTGCACAATGGCAAGCCGGTAGAAGACGTAAAAGAACGTTTTGCTGAACTCATAGAGGGGATTTCTGCGACGGAGATCTCGGATATGGAACAGGCATTAATCCGCGAAGGAATGCCCGTTGAAGAGATTCAAAATCTCTGTGATGTCCATGCAGCTGTTCTCGGCAGTTCTGTTCAAGAGATTCATGCTCCCCAAAATGAAGATGACCAATCCGGCCACCCCATTCATACTTTTAGACTTGAAAATAAAGCCTTGGAATCACTTTTAAACAATATTATTATTCCGGAATTAGATCAGTTTAGTACCAGTGGCGATCCGGAAAACCTTGCTACTCTTCGCGAGGCCTTTAATGACCTTTGGGAAATCGACAAACATTATAGCCGTAAGGAGAATCTAATCTTCCCGATCATGGAGAAACACGGAATTACTGCTCCTCCCAAAGTTATGTGGGGAGTTGACGATGAAATCCGGGCTGATATCAAAGAAGCCCGTAGGCTATTGGTCAGCGAAACTCCCAATAAAGAAGAAATTGTTGAAAAGGTAAAGGTCGTAGTGAATCGCGTTCCCGAGATGATTTTCAAAGAAGAGAATATTCTTTTTCCCATGGTGTTAGAGAGCTTCTCCCAAAGGGAATGGGCTTCTATTGCTGAGGCTAGTGATGAAA
The DNA here is from genome assembly GCF_982384815.1 of Desulfitobacterium sp. Lineage (NCBI taxonomy): Bacteria > Bacillati > Bacillota > Clostridia > Eubacteriales > Desulfitobacteriaceae > Desulfitobacterium > Desulfitobacterium sp. Next base: position 4,912 of record NZ_CEVWNY010000111.1, read on the forward strand.
TCGGATTTTGTCTCATTGATCCTCAAGGAGTATGGAAGCCTAGCAACGGAACGATTATGGGGGAAGCTATGCAAGAAGGAGCAAAGAACCTTCAGGATGGCTATGTGGAGTTTGACGCCGGTAAATTGCTGCCGGAGGAAATCAACGCAATTATGAACACCTTGCCTATGGACATTACGTTCGTGGGTAGTGATGGCACCGTTAAGTACTTTACTCAAGGAAAAGAACGGATTTTTGCCCGGACAAAAACCGTACTGGGTCGTCGGGTTGAAAACTGTCATCCACCGGCCAGTGTCCATATGGTTGAGAAGGTAGTCGAGGAATTACGATCCGGTAAAAAGGATCACGAAGACTTCTGGATTAAAATGGGTGACAAATACGTGCTAATCCGTTATTACGCTGTTCGTAACGCTAACGGGGAATATCTGGGTATCATGGAAACTACTCAGGATATCAAACCGATCCAAGACATTACCGGTGAAAAGCGGCTAATGTCTGAATAGCTTACTCGTTGGGCATTATTCGTAACTCGGAATAGTATATAAATTCAGGGGCCGTATGGAAGTAGAAATTTCATACGGCCCCCGAATATTAATTTTCTAAAGTCACTCATGCCCGCCTAGAGAATAATGATGCCAAAATGAAGGGTAATAACTTCAAGGTTCTATGCAAGGTGTATTTAGTACTTAGGTAAGGGAGTGGTGTAATATTTATAGATTCCTTTGAATAAGGCAGCTGCCACATTTTGCCGGAAGGTAGAGTTCTGTAATCGAGCCTCTTCATAGGGATTGGAGATAAAGGCAGTCTCTAATAGTACCGCCGGTATTGTGGCATTACGCAAAACATAAAGGTTTCCTTCTTTTACTCCGCGGTCCTTGGTTTGCAGCATACCGATTACCGAAGAGCGGATACAGCTGGCAAGGTGCAAGCTTTCATTATTCTTTGGATTTCCGGCTGAATAATATACTGAAGTTCCGTTTGGTTCGGGGGTTGTAAAGGAATCATTATGAATACTGACAAAAAGATCCGCATTACTGGCATTGGCCAAAGCTACCCGGGCCTTAAGATCTTCAAGTTGCGTGTAATTGGTTGCGGGAGAGCAATCCTCCTCGCGGGTCATAAGGACATTGGCACCGGCCTGAGTCAGGATATCCTTCAAGGCAAGGGCAATAGGTAGAGTATTGTTTTTCTCATAGGTTTTTGATGGTCCGATGGCACCAACATCCGGTCCACCATGGCCGGGGTCGATCATAATTGTTTTACCGGTTAAGGCATTTTCGGGGATGCCGGCAAAAGGATCAACGAGAACCTCTTGGGAAGGATCATAAGTGGAATCTAAAGGTGGCGGGGATTCAGGATTGTTCGGCTCCTCTCCTCCTGGTGATGGTTCCTCTTCTGTTTTAATTTCGGCAGGAAGAGCTGGGAATTCTCTTTGGTTCTCTTTATATTTAGATTGGGCTTTCCCCTCAATGATTGATTGGGCGGTAGGGCTGATAACCCCGGCCCCACCCAGGATATATACGGTACCATTAACACTCAAATCAATAGTTTCACTAGCCGAGTACTCATCGGCTGAATCTACATTGGCAACGGGAACTTCTGTTACGGCAGCTACCTTATCCTCATTGGTAACTTCAATAATTTCTACATAGTCTGCGGAGATCCAACCAACTTGTGATTGGTAGGTAACTTGGTACCAGCCTGTTTGTTCTTGCGTAATCTCAACTGTGGCATCAACAGGGATAGTAAGTAATTTGGCGCCTGTCGCAGAAGGCTCGGCCCTGAGGTTAAGGCCATTAGTTGCCGTAATCAATCCCTTTTTACGGGCTGGGGGTTTGGCGGCTTTAACATAATCAGCTGAAAGCCAGCCTGTTTGGGAATTATAGGTGGTTTTGTACCAGCCATTTTGTTCCTCAAGGATTTGAATGGTTGTGTCATTGGGAACGGTGACTAATTTTTCTCCAGTGGAAGATGGAGTCTTGCGCAGATTCAATCCGTTAGCGGCTGTGACAATTCCCTCCCGTTTAGGCTCAGGGTTATCTGGTTTAGGGGACTCCGGCTTTGTAGGTTCGTCAATTATAGTTATGTATTCGTCAGAAACCCAACCGGTATGGGATTCGTAAGTGGTCTTATACCAACCGCTTTGTTCTTCAAGTAGAGTAATAACTGTGTTTTGGGGAATAGTAATGATTTTTGCACCGGAGGCGGAAGGACTTTCCCGAAGATTTAGACCCCCCGCGGCTGCGATTTTAGCCTCTTTTGGTTTTGGCGCCGGAGTTTCTGTTTTCTTACGGGGAGGTTCAACTTTCATATGTTCACGCATGTAAGTATAGACAGGGGCAGGGATATCTTCCTTTTCCGTTAATAAAAGGGGAGCCTTAGATTTGGCTGCCAAAACTGTACCGGCTACGGCATCGGGGAAAGTAATCCCGGAAGCTAAAAAAAGATCGTCTGTTTCATAAGCGTCTTTCACATAGGAAGCAACCAAGGCATTGGTTTCATAACGGTTTTTACCACCGAGGCGGGTCTGGATTACAAAATTATTATTTGTAAGCCCTTCAGAAGGAATTACTCCTTCGCCACCGATAACAATAATCCGTCCCGGTTGAGACTCTTTGAGAAAGTTAAGTACCGATTCCGGCATTTTTTTCGAGGTTAGGACAATCGGAATTTGTTGAATCCCAGCAAAGCTGGCTGCAGATAAGGCATCGGGGAAATCATCACCATTGGCAAGAATGACGGTATCGTTGGGAACCCGCTGGGCAAGGAGAATAGAAGTTTCATAGCGATTGGTTCCGCCAATACGTTCGACTTCAATCGGAAAATCGAATTGGCCTAACTCTTCTTCAATAGTAGGTTTAAGGACACCGGTTCCGCCTAATAACACTACTTTGCCGGGCCGCAGCCGCTTGATTTCCTCTTTTACCCGCTTATCAATGGTGTTACCTTGAGTAAGTAGAATGGGTGAGTTTTGGCTTACGGCAAAGGGAGTGGAAGCGATGGAATCGGGGTAATCACCATATTCACAGAGGATTACTGTTTCGGCGGAAGTCCAGCCTTTTTGAGCGATACTTAGGGCTGTCGCAACCCGGTCTTGCCCGGCTATGCGTTCAATGGGATAAGCCAAAGGGCTTGCCGAAGCAACTATCGAAGCACTTAACACAAAGCTAAGTGAAGTAATTAGAGTTAATATTGCTTTTTTCACTATCTCATCCTTTCTATCACCTTATGCTATGTCGATTATAACAAAAATTTGGCTCTTTTAGGAGTCAATTATATAAAATAGGTAAAAAGGCCCATGCTGCCAGGACTTATTTAAGAGACTTTAAAGTGCATACATAATTAGAGCCGGTTGCCTCACATACTACAAAAAACTATAGTTGGAGTGTGAACCTTATGAACAGCACTGAAGAGATACAAAGTACGAAACGAATTGTTTATTACATTCTCGGGGTGATTGAAGTCTTGTTGGCTTTTCGTTTGATCTTCAAGTTATTAGGTGCTAATCCGGCCAGCGGCTTTGTCTCGGGAATTTATACCTTGACCAATATTTTCTTAAGTCCCTTTGCCGGTATTTTTCACACGGCATCCGCCAGAGGAGTTGAGACTCAGGCTATTCTTGAACCGGCTACCATCGTGGCCATGATTGTCTATGGGGTGATTGCCTGGGGAATAGTAAAGTTGATTGAGATCTTGAAACGCCCTAATAACAAAGTTTAGCTCTTCCCTATAATGACGTTCATTTCATGAAGATTCTTGCTTATAATTGCTGTTTTTATGTTGCTTGGTTTTTAATTCGTCGTTTCATAGATATTTTCTGTCGGTCGATGCCTGCTACTTTTCTGCGGGCTTTTTTTGTGTGATATAATAGTGGAGGCTTGTCAACTTGTTAGCTTTTTGATAAATCTAGTAGTATAACTTAATTATCAGTATTTCGTTGGTACCGAAAGGGAGGAAGCACCTTGTCCATTGATTCAAAATATAATGCTGAGTCTATCCAAGTCCTTGAGGGGTTGGAAGCTGTCCGCAAACGTCCAGGTATGTATATTGGTTCTGTTGGGAGCAAAGGTTTGCATCACTGTGCTTGGGAGATTATCGACAACTCAATCGATGAAGCAGGAGCAGGCTTTTGTACACGCATAGAGGTAACACTTAATACCGATGGTTCCCTGACTGTTGCCGATAATGGTCGAGGTATTCCTATTGATATTCACCCAGTCAAGAAAATTCCGGCGGTACGGCTGGCTTTTGAACAGCTCCATGCCGGAGGTAAATTTGGCGGGGAAATCTATAAATCCTCCGGAGGTCTCCACGGGGTTGGGGCTAGTGTCGTCAATGCTTTGTCCTCATTTCTAATTGTGGAAGTCAGCCGGGAAGGTAAGGTTTTCCAACTGGAGTATGAAAACGGGGGAAAATTAAAGTCAGATCTAATAATAATTAAAAAGGGTGTCAAAGGTAGCGGTACCAAGGTCACCTTTAAGCCGGACTCTCTGATTTTTAAAGAAACAATTATCTTTAAATTTGATACTTTACGCAGTCGGTTAATGGAATTGGCCTTTTTAAATCCCGGCCTAACTATTGTATTAACTGACAACCGCAAAGAGTCCAAGAGCGAAACTTTTCATTCGAAAAACGGTGTGGTTGGCTTCGTGGAGCATCTTAATCAGGAGTCGGATTATAACGCCGTACATAAAAAACCCATCTACTATAGAGGAGAGAAGGACGAAGTCGTTGTGGAATGCGCCATTCAATACAACGATGGCGAAGACGAACACCTGCGATCTTACGTTAATAATATCCCTACTGATGAAGGGGGAACTCATGAGTCGGGTTTTCGCACGGCCCTAACCAAAGTATTTAATGCCTACGGCAAGAAAAATAATATTTTCAAAAAGGATGAAAGCCTGATTGGGGATGACCTTAAGGATGGTTTAACTTGTGTTCTTTCCGTAAAAGTACGGGAACCTCAATTTGAAGGCCAAACGAAAACCAAACTTTCCAATATGGAAGTGGAAGGGATAGTTCAGTCCCTGTCCCATGAGGGAATCAGCACCTTTTTTGAGCAAAATCCCGGGGTGGCCAAAGATGCCATCAATCGAGCCTTGACCACTTGTCTGGAGCGCTTAGCAGCCAAAAGGGCCAAAGAACTGAAGAAAAAGGCCCGGGACGCGGAAGTAAAAGCCCTCAGCGGCAAGTTGGCAGCTTGTAGTGAAAAAGATAAGAGCCGTAATGAATTGTTCCTGGTCGAGGGGGATAGTGCGGGTGGTTCGGCT
>NZ_CEVWNY010000112.1:0-10084 GCF_982384815.1 Desulfitobacterium sp.
TACTATCAGAAGGAAGGGATTCGGGCTGTATGTGAAGCTATCGAGACCGGCCACCGGAAATTCTTGCTGGTCATGGCCACCGGAACCGGGAAAACCCGGACAGCCTCCAGTTTAACGGATGTCCTGTCCCGGGGTGGCTATATCACGAACATTTTGTTTTTGGCGGATCGAACTGCCCTTGTCAAACAGGCGAAGGATGATTTTAAGCATCATCTTCCCGATATGTCCTTATGCAATCTCCTTAGTAACAAGGATGATAAGAATGCCCGTATTGTCTTTTCCACCTATCCCACCATGCTCAACGCCATCGATACCGCGAAAAACGCCGAAGGTCAGCGGCTTTTTTCTCCTGCTCATTTTGATCTCATTATTATCGATGAAGCTCACCGCAGTATTTTTAAAAAATACCGGGCGATCTTTGAGTATTTTGATGCAATTTTGGTGGGGCTCACAGCCACCCCCAAGACCGAGGTGGACCGGAATACCTATGACTTTTTTGAAATGGAGCATGGGGTCCCGACCTTCGCCTACGCCTATGAAACAGCCGTTCAGGTAGATCGGGTCCTGGTACCTTACCACAATATCGAAGTCACCACGAATTTTTTAGAGCAGGGGATCACCTATGAGGAGCTTTCCCCGGAGGACAAAGCCCGCTATGAGGAGGATTTCACCGATGAAGACGGGGAGATGCCCGATTTTATCCCCTCCCCTGCCTTGAATGAGTTTATCTTCAACCAAGCTACGGTGGACATAGTCCTTGAGGATTTAATGACTAAGGGGATCAAGGTTGCCGGTGGGGACCGACTGGGGAAAACGATTATTTTTGCCCAAAACAAAAAACACGCCCAATATATCATCGAGCGCTTCGATAAGCTCTATCCTCACCTGCGGGGTAGTTTTGCCATGCGGGTTATCTGTGATGATGCCTATGCCCAGACCATTATTGATGACTTCAAAATCCCTGAGAAACAACCCCATATCGCTGTGTCGGTGGATATGCTGGATACGGGGATTGATGTGCCGGAGCTTGTCAATCTGGTCTTTTTCAAACGGGTCCGCTCGAAAACGAAGTTTTGGCAAATGATCGGTCGGGGGACCCGGCTGTGCAAAAATCTTTTCGGCGACGGTCAGGATAAAACCTCCTTTATTATTTTTGATTACCTAGGTAACTTCGAGTTTTTCCGCGTTCATAAAGAGGGGTTAAAGGGTAACGATACCCAAAGCCTAACGGAGGCGATCTTTGCCAAACGGGTAAGGCTTATCCAACTTTTGCAGGAGGGTGCTTTTAGTGACGAGCCTTATCAAGCTCTGCGCACTGAGCTAGTCAAAACAGTGAGGCAGCAGGTTGTGGCTTTAAACACGGAACTGGTCTCTGTGAAAATGCAGCTTCAGTATGTGGAGAAGTACAAGCTGGCCGAAGCCTTCACCTGCTTAACGGAAAGTGACAAGCATAACCTGGTTACCTTCCTGGCACCCCTAGTTTATATGGAGGATGGGGATGAATTTGCAAAGCGCTTTGATAATCTTATATATGGCTTAATGATTGCTCACCTTGAGGCAAAACCCCAGTTCAAAAAGAGTAAGAAGCAGCTTATGAACCTCTGTCTCGAACTCTCCAAACGGGCCACGATACCGCAAATTAAGGAAAAGCTGGCACTTATCAATGATGTTGGGACCGTGGATTTTTGGGAGAAACCGGGTCTTCTGGATTTTGAAAGGGTGCGGGTAGAGCTGCGGGAGCTGATTAAATTCATTGTGGGCGAGGGTGAAAGACCGATTATTTACACGAACCTTGCCGATCAGGTTCTTCAGGTTAAAGAGGGGGAGGCCCTAGACCCTGCCTATGACTTTGAAGATTACCGGCTCAAGGTCAATCGCTATATCGAGAGCAACCGGGATCAGGTGGCCATCCATAAGCTGCGCCATAATATTCCCCTAACCGCACTTGATTATAAAAGCTTGGAGCGGATCTTTACCGGGGAACTGGGGACCACTGAGGATTATCAACGGGAATTCAAGGACACACCCTTTGGTCTATTGGTTCGTAAGGTGGGGAAAATGGAATATGCTGCTGCCACTGCGGCTTTTTCCGAGTTTATCAACGACCAATCCCTCAACCAAGCCCAGATCGTTTTTGTGAAAAAGGTGATTGATTACATCGTTCAAAACGGGTATATGGAAAATCCGGCTGAGCTGATGAAGCCACCTTTTGATAAACCCCAAAACCTTATGAAGTTATTTGATGGGTCGAAACAGAAGAAGATTTTAGAACTAGTGGCAAAGATCAAAGAGAACGCAGTCAAGATAGTAGGTTAGGATGATCAGGATTCCGCTTGCCATTAGGCGCGCAGTCCGTTTATTTCCGTCCCGGTAAAACTGATTATAGGCAGCCCAAAGAAACAGCCGAACGGCCTGCTCCACCGGATGGAAGTTGCCAAGAACAATCGGGAGCTCAGAGTCGAAGATCTGATCAAGTTCCTGCCGGCTGGGTGCTTTATACTTTTCTGTTCCGGAAATTCCTACCGATCCGGTGCGGAATTTACCCCATTCAAGTGATTCCCCTCGCGCAATTAGGTTATTGATGGCATGGAACATTTCTTTTGCTACCCGGAATTCTCCTTTTGCAATGACTTCTAATAGCATATACCAACTATCCTTAATATTCAGGACCTGTTGCATATCACTGACTTTGTGGCCGCCGATGGTTATACCCTCCATCAAGGTCTGTACTTCGGGAAAGGTTAGTGGATTGTTTTCAAGTTTCGATGCATCAAATACATACTCCGGCAACATCTTTTTAGCATTATAGAACGCTAGTTTTTTATTAGGTTCCAACACAGGATTTTCGATATTAAAGTCGTAATTAAATAGCACCTATTTTCACCTCTCAGCCGAAATGTCGCGATTACCATATACTTCCTGCAAGGATTATAGCATATATATGTTAAAACGAAAAGATAGCGATCGGTTTTGGTAGTCCGGCGTAAATTCCCGGAGCGTTGAGGATGAATTAGCGGCCCTTAAGGCTTCATTAGAATAGAGATTACTCGGATTGGATTCCGACAAAATGACCGTTGCTAGGAAAGCTGATTTTCCCGGCAACGGTCACTTCATCATACTAATACATCAAGCTTACTTCCTTACTTAAAATAGCACCTACTGAAAACTACTTGAGTGGAGACGATCAAATGTATACAGTGTTGGTCATTGATGATAAAGAGGTCTTCAGGAGAAAAATCAAGCGGATGGCCTACTTTCAAGAAAACAGAGACAAATTTATGATCAAGTATGAAGCGCAGAACGGTTTGGAAGCGCTTGAAATTTTGCGAAATAACTGTGTAAACGTGGTATTGACGGACATTCGGATGCCCTTTATCGATGGCATCGAACTCCTGAAGCGCATTAACTCGGAGGGCCTATGCAAATGTGTAATTTTGCTAAGCGAGTTCGCGGAATTCGACTATGCTAAGGCCGGTATCTTGAACGGTGCCTTTGACTATGTATTGAAACCCATCGACGATGATAAGATCAAGGAAACCTTTGACCGCGCTTATACCTTTCTTACGACTATCAATAGGATGATGAACGCCGAAACCCAGAGGATTGAATCGTAACCTTCCCTGTATTAAAATGTAGATTGTTAATCCGTTCTAGCTATGGTATTCTCTAGATAGGAAAATTATGGGACATTGGGGATAGAGGTGTATTAATTATGACTCATGGAAACGTTAAAAAGCAGGCACCATCAATCGATGAATGGCTCAAAGAAGCCAAAGCGGATCCGGCAGCCTTACAGGAAGGGATGTTTTTAGTCCATAATGGAGTGGTGCGCCAAACACCCAAAGCCAAGGTGCGCCAAGGTCTTGATGATGGTTCAGTGGTCAAGGGAATGGAATTTGCTTATGATGCGGCAAAGGTTGAGGCGGCGATTGCCGAGACGAGAAAGATGGACGGGATCTTCCACGTCAGGGTTTGGCTTAATGAAGGTCAGCTGGAACTTGGTGACGACATTATGTATGTGCTGATCGGCGGCGACATCAGACCACATGTTGTGGATGCCCTGCAATTCCTGGTGGAAAAGATTAAAACTCAATGCGTCACCGAAATCGAAAAGAAATAATTATAATTTCATTAAGCAAAAGTGGGTGTCAATCAAACTGTTGCCGTCTTTGAATGAAATTATGGTACCATTCAAAGAGGGCGAAGCGAGAAATACGATGATCGCAGCAATACAGAAGTAATCGCTAAAATAAAATTATGGGCAGAAGTTAATGCTTACCTAAGCAATAACCTCTGCCCATTTTGTTTTGGCCTTCGCCGTCGCCAGTACTTGGAATCTTTACGGATTTTATTTATTCGTTTTTGATTTTCCTCGGTTCTCTATATAGGTGATGAGAATAGGGATCAGTGAGAGGACAATGATGCCTAAGATCACCAAGCTGAAATTATCTTTGACAACGGGCAATAATGATTGTGCGAGTAATCGCCCCCTTTCGTAATTTAAAAGTTATTTTTAAAGATCTTAAATTTATTAGCAGCATCTTGATCCTTTCTAAAGAACTCATTGAGGATATTGATATTGTTCAAGGTAAGGGTATTGATGTTGTGTTCGATCAGTTCCGTTTGAACCAAAACCTCATCGCACTCTAAAAACCTCAGAAAATCCTCGATTACCTGATGACGTCCTAAAAGAAATTCCCCTAACTCCTTACCACTTTCAGTGAGTATGAAAATGCCGTACTTCTCATAGTTTACAAACCCTAGCTCGCCAAGTTTCTGTACCATCTTTGAAGCAGAGGAGGCTTTGACATTTAAAAGTTCGGCAAGCTTGTTAATGCGAAGATAGTTATCTTGCAGGCTATTTCTATATATCATTTCAAGATAATCTTCCATAGCGGAGGTCAGTAAGCCCTGATTTTGATCCAGAAGCTGGTATCCCCGGACTGTGTGAAATTCTTTTGTCATGACAGATCACACCTTTTAAATTTTTTTCTACTAACTTAACTATATTCGTAACACACCATGTTTAGTTTACATACGTTAGGGTAGAGAAAAAGTTTTGCACACGACTTATAGTTTGAGGGAGGTACTCTTAATGGAAGCGAAAATTATTCCACTTAATTTTTTACCTCTGGGAATGAAAGGCAAGGTAAAGGTACTTACTGCAGATGGAAATCTTCGAAGGAGACTACTTGATTTGGGTCTGGTTTCCGATACGGAAGTGGAAGCTCTGCAAAAGAGCCCCTCCGGCGACCCGATCGCGTATCATATTCGCGGTGCCGTTATTGCTCTTCGCTCCGAAGATGCCGCGAAAATTATGATTGAGTCTGTCTAACCACAATAACGAATGACCCCGGGCCAGGCGATGGTCCGGGGTCGGTGAGGAGGGCTATTTTAAAATGGGTCTTACAAGTCAATCTTCCGGGGCAAGTGTCTTGCAAAGCGAGTTAAGAATTGAACGGTCCACTCCCGACGAAAAAATTATTGCCCTTGCAGGAAACCCTAATGTGGGGAAAAGTACCGTATTTAACAGTTTAACCGGACTAAACCAACACACAGGGAACTGGCCGGGTAAAACAGTAACAAATGCTCAAGGACTGTACAAACATAAAGATAAAAATTTTAAATTAGTGGATATACCGGGTACTTATTCCCTTATGGCAAACTCAGTTGAAGAAGAAGTGGCACGGGACTTTATTTGCTTTGGCAATCCGGATGCGACCATTGTCGTTACGGATGCCACGTGTTTGGAACGGAATCTGAATTTAGTGATTCAGACCTTGGAAGCGACAGCAAATGTTGTTGTTTGTGTTAACCTTTTGGATGAAGCCAAGCGGAAAAAAATCAAAATAAACTTAAACGAGCTTTCCAGGCAGCTTGGTGTCCCTGTCATCGGGACCAGCGCAAGAAGCGGTGAAGGTTTACATAAACTGATGGATGCCGTATATGATCTTACAAGTCAAAAAAGGAAGCCTTCCCCTTTTAGCATCCGGTATAATGATGCAATTGAGCAGGCCATCTCTCTCGTCGAGCCCACCGTTAAGGAGCTGCTTGACAATAAACTCAATAGCAGGTGGGCTGCTTTAAAGCTCCTCGATGGAGACAAAACCATGCTTGAATCCCTGCAAAGATATCTTAATGTTGACTTGAGAAAAAACATATTCATTGCCAAAAAACTTAAAGAAGCCCAGTCTATCTTAAAGGAGGCCAATATTGATCATAATCAGTTCAGGGATACGATTGTATCAAATATTGTAGCTATGGCCGCGAAAATCTTTAACGCGGTTGTAACCCATGAAAACGAGAAATATAATCAAACCGACCGAAAAATTGATAGGATCCTAACCTCTAAAACCTTCGGAATACCGATTATGATTGGTCTTTTAGCTGTGGTCCTTTGGCTAACCATTACAGGAGCCAATGTCCCGTCGGCAATGCTTGCGACTTTACTCTTTGGAATCCAGGACCGCTTGACTGAGTTTTTCCTTTGGGCAGGAACTCCCGCCTGGGTTCATGGAATCTTGGTCTTGGGTATCTATAGAACCCTCGCTTGGGTTGTATCGGTGATGCTACCTCCCATGGCCATATTCTTCCCCTTATTCACGCTCCTGGAAGATTCCGGCTATTTACCCCGAATTGCCTTTAACCTGGATAATTACTTTAAAAAGGCATGTGCTCATGGCAAACAAGTTTTAACCATGTGTATGGGGTTTGGTTGTAATGCTGCGGGTATCATCGGATGTAGAATCATTGATTCTCCTCGCGAGCGACTCATTGCCACTATCACCAATAATTTTGTACCCTGTAACGGCCGCTTCCCCACTCTGATCGCCATTATTACCATGTTCTTCGCCGGAACTGTAGCCGGCCCTTTCCAATCGGTCCTCTCAGCCTTGCTATTAACAGGAGTTATCGTTTTAGGAGTTGTAATGACCTTACTCATCTCCAAAGTTCTTTCCAAGACAATCCTAAAAGGTCTGCCCTCATCCTTTAACCTTGAGCTTCCTCCTTACAGAAAGCCTCAAATCGGCAGGGTTATTGTTCGCTCCATATTCGACAGAACGTTATTCGTATTAGGTCGTGCTGTTTGCGTAGCTGCCCCAGCCGGTTTGGTCATCTGGATTTTGGCCAATATAAACGTGGGCGATTTAAGTATTCTAACTCATGCAGCCAATTTCCTTAATCCCTTTGCCCAGTTAATTGGTTTGGACGGATACATTCTGATGGCCTTCATTCTGGGCTTTCCTGCCAACGAAATTGTTGTACCAATCATAATCATGAGTTATATGGCCTCGGGCAATATGCTTGAGCTGGATAGTCTGGATCAGCTCAGACAGCTATTGGTTTCTCACGGCTGGACTTGGCTGACCGCCGTCTGCGTCATGCTCTTCTCACTCATGCATTGGCCCTGTGGCACAACCTGTTGGACCATTAAGAAGGAAACCCAGAGTTGGAAATGGACTTTCATTTCATTCCTTGTCCCGACAATAATCGGTATAGTCATCTGTTTCAGCGTCGCCAATACAGTACGACTGCTGGGCCTCGTATAGAATGAATAAAGAGAGGAGACAGATTAAATGTCCGAAGGTATTATCCTTAAAAGTCAAAAGAAAATCTTTATTTCAATCGGTTTGGTAGGGTTAATACTTGCAGTAAAGCTAAGTTTTGCTCTAATAACCAATAGCCTTGCTCTACTTAGTGATTCTTGGCACCTCATCACCGATTTTTCTGCCTTGATTATCAGTTGGTGGGGGTTGAAAGTAGCGACCCAAAAGGCCAATGACAAAAACACCTATGGCTACTACCGATATAGTGTGCTTTCAGCGTTAATCAATAATATATCTCTCATTGTCATTTCCCTGTTTATATTTTATAAAGCAATTCAACGTTTTCTCCATCCTGTTAGCGTGGAGCCGCGAGGGATGATCTTCGTAGCCATTATCGGGTTGATTGTAAATCTATTGATTGTTCTTAATCTAAGGCAAGACGCCGATAATCTGAATGTGAAAAGTGCTTTCCTCCATTTCGCGGGAGATGCCCTTGCTGATTTAGGAGTGCTCATCGGAGGCGTAGTTATTTATTTTACAGGTTGGTTTGGAATCGATACCTTACTCAGTGCGCTCCTTGCCTGTCTTATTTTAAGAAATGCTTTTAAAATGACTTGGGAATGTTTGCAAATCTTTCTGGAATCCGTTCCAGGCAATATTTCAATCGAAGCACTTCGGTCCACAGTTGTATCTTTGGATGGCGTCCAGGGAGTAAGCGATATACATGTCTGGGCCCTTTCACAAGAAGTTATATCCATGACAGCACATGTTTGGGTTGAAGAATTAAACAAAGAACAGACAGCCGACTTATTACACAGGATTCAGCACGCGATTCACGAAAAGTTTGGTATCGAACATACGACTATTCAATTTGAGTACTACTCATGCAGTAGTTGTTATCATAGTAGGATTGACCACCAAAATCAATGTTCGCTGTGTATTGATATGTGTCCAACAAGGTAGTGCCAACAGTTCCAGAGGCTTGGATGATTTTTGAGCGAATTGATCAATTACTTTGCAACAGCGGGCTGTGTTTTCACACAGCCCGTCTCCTGAGAGTACCCTTGGGCTTCATAATTACTACCTAACTATACAGTGTCCCTAATTTTACCCGGAGTTCTCTTTTTAATATTTTGCCGCTGGGGGTTTTCGGCAATTCCTCGATGAGCACCACACCTTTGGGCACCTTAAAGGGGGGAAGGTTGCTGCGGCATAAATCAATAATTTCACCTTCCGTAATTTCCGCGCCTTTTTTGGGGACGACCAAGGCGGTAACCGCTTCTACCCATTTAGGATGGGGCAAGCCGACAACCGCAACCTCAGATACCCTTGCATCAAGGTAGATAACTTCTTCTACCTCCCGGCTGGGGACGTTCTCTCCCCCGGATTTGATCATATCCTTTTTGCGATCGGCCACGGTTATATACCCATCTTCATCGTAGATGCCGATATCGCCGCTATGAAACCAGCCGTGGGCAAAGGTGTTTTCGGTTTTGTCCGGTTCTTTGAAGTAGAGCAACATGGCATGGGGGCCCCGGCCACAAATTTCCCCGGGAATCTCGGCCTCGGTGATGGGATTATGCTCATTATCCTCCAACCTGGTCTCCATATTTAAACCGGGCTTTCCGGCCGAACCCAATTTACGCAGGGCATCTTCCGGTTTAAGTAAAGTATGGTAGGGGCTTAATTCTGTTTGGCCATAGAAATTGTACCAGCTTTTGCAGTTGGGTAAGCGCCGGACTAATTCCTTTAACACTTCCACGGGCATGATCGAGGCACCGTAGTAACCCTTGGTCATCGAACTTAAATCGGTGTTGTCAAATTCCGGGTGGCGCATCAAGCCAATCCAGACTGTGGGTGGGGCAAAGCACATGCTGGCTTTATATTGGGCGATGTTCTGCATAATTGTTTGGGGATCGGCGGAAGCCAACAGGATGTTGGTAGCACCGACCATCAAAGCCGGGGTCAGGAAAACATCCCGCTGGGCGCAATGGTAAATGGGCAAGGCGTTAATGTTGATGTCGGCGGCGGTAAACTGTCCGTCAATGATGGCGCCCGTATACTCGGCCAACAGTGATTGGTTCGTTAAAATAACTCCTTTCGGCAAACTCTCGGTGCCACTGGTGTAGGTCATCTGCACCGGGTCCTCGATGTATAGCTCAACCTCCGGTTCCGTTGCCGGATACTCTTTGTACCAAGTGTCAAAATCCCGGAACCCGGCGGGGTGATCATCTCCCCGGCCCTGTTTGGACCAAATCAAGGTCTTGACATTGGGCATTTCGGGGAGGACATCTTTTACCAGATCGTACAGGGAGTCCTCGATGATGAATACCTTGCTTTCCGAATGGTTAATACAATAGCTGATATCTTTGCCCCGCAATAAGTAGTTGATGGCCAGATAAACCCCGCCGGCCTTGGCGGTTCCCAGCCAGGTCAACACATGATGAATCGTGTTATGAGCCAATACCGCCACCCGGTCGTATTTCGGAAGCCCTAAAGCCAATAAAGCGTTGGCAACCCGGTTGCACTCCTCTTCC
>NZ_CEVWNY010000113.1:0-9779 GCF_982384815.1 Desulfitobacterium sp.
ATGGGAAAAGCAAAGGTTATTACCACAGCACTTATTTTAACCACGGCATTATTAACAGTAGGTTGTAGTTCAAATCAGAGTGCGCAAGCTCCGGTTTCTCAACCGCCGGCCTCTCAACCCGCTAAGGCAACAGCTGTTCAACCTGAAAAAGTCTCTCAGGTCAAACTCTATCAAGGATCAGGTCAAACGGCAATATTCCGTGTTGGTCCGGGAAAAGATGAGAATGATAAACAGATCTATACGCTAAATTACACTATGGCAACGGCACTTTTTGATCAAGATGGAAAAATTGTCAATGTTACTTTTGACGGCTTAGAAGTATTCTCCCCTAATGATAAGGAACATGTAGAAAAGGGTGCCCCGATTTTCTCAGGTTTTCCTGGTCAGGCCGGCTATGTAAATGCTGCCGCTAGTACTGAAGATAGTGCTAAAAAAGAAATTTCTAACTGGAAAACAAAGCGTGAACGTGGTGATCAAGATTATGGCATGAATTGGTCAAAACAGTTTGGTAAGTTTCAGGAATTTATGAAGGGCAAGACAGTTGCCGAAGTCAAAGATTGGTTTGCCAAGAATACATCCGATATTAATGGGCGTCCTCTAAGAGCTGATGCCAAAGACCCCAAAGACCAGGAGAAATATGCCAAGTTAACAGATGCGGAGAAAAAAGCACTTGCTGATGTCACTTCCGGGGCAACGGTTAGCCTCAGGGATCCACATGGTGATTTTATAGGAGCTCTTGAAAAGGCCTATGAAAATAGAGTGGAAGTTACAGTCTCGGTTAAATAATAACTAGGAATGAGAAAAAAGGAACCAAGTAAAATATTTCGGCTTGGTTCCTTTTTTATGTGTGCCCACCGAAGAACCGTTGATAGCATAGATGCGGTTGCCATTTTTGGTGCCATTTTAATAAACCTAGTTTACCCGCAAAGGTCTCCAAACTCTTCGATCAGCATATCCTCTACTTCCGCCATTTTTAAGACCCCTAACTCTTTTTGAAAGGAAGGATCTAGGTCAAGGTATTTCTCATAGGTTAACTCCTCGTCCTCCGTGTAAAATTTGGCGAAGGAAAAATATATTCCGTCTTTGCTTTCTTCAAGATGCTTAAGAATATAGTACTCAGTGGGGTCGATTTTACTTTGTAAAATAGCTGTATTCCCGCTGATGACCAAAACAACCTGGGCATCTTCATAAGCACGGCCATGGAACTTCCAGATAAAGCCTTGAACTAGGGAGGTCTGATAATCTGGGGCCACCTTATTTTTTGTAGATTCCCAAGTAAACTCTACTGATAGCAGCCCGGCAGCTTCCATCTCTTCGGCTATTTCATCCAGGCGGCTAGCTACCTCGGAGGGAATAGTATATTCATCGCATATGGAGCTGTCACAGGAATAGACAGGGACATTGATGACTTTACCCGCACCATGATTGAGGGCGATGGGAATATTCCGTGAGGTAAGATAGCCGGTATCGCCACACCCGCATTGATCTACCGGTGATAGAGTTTCGTTTAACATGCCTGCACCTCGCAATAATTTAGATATTATGGGGGTAAATGCTATTAACATTATTTTAGTGTAACCTTTTTGCCTACTAAAGGAAATAGGCAATATGTAATCAAAAAACTCCTATATTATTGCCTTGATAATTAGTTTTGACACTTAGGGAAAAATTAGTTTATACTAGATAAGTAGTTACATACAATATACCAGATTGAAAGATCTATCATAGAGGTGCAAGTTTTGAATAAGAAAGTTGCCATTGTGACTTTAGGATGTCCCAAGAACCAGGTTGATAGTGAGATTATGATCGGACGCATCGGTGAAAAATATCAGGTTGTCGGCGCGCCTGAGCAAGCAGATGTAATCGTTGTCAATACCTGTACTTTTATCGAAAGTGCTAAAGCCGAATCTGTCGATAGCATACTTGAGATGGCCCGGTATAAAGCAGAAGGAAAATGTAAAACCCTTGTGGCTACGGGATGCTTAGCTCAACGCTATGGCGATGAGCTGATGGCAGAGATTCCGGAGTTGGATGGTGTAATGGGCACTGGGAATATAACTGAGATTCTTGAGACTCTTGAGGAGGCGGAAAAAGATAAGGTACGGAAGATCTCTACAGAGGCACCGGCCTTTATCTATGACGAATCCATGCCCAGGGTTCGTTTGTCCCCTAAGCATTATGCCTATGTTAAAGTAGCTGAAGGGTGCGACAATTACTGCACTTACTGTGTAATACCCCATGTTCGGGGGCACTTTCGCAGCCGCAAAATAGAATCCATCCTTCAAGAAGTCAAGGCAATGGCCGAAGAAGGTGTAAAAGAAGTATTATTGATTGCCCAAGACACTACTCGCTATGGCAAAGATCTGTATGGGGAGTATCGGCTTCCTGCCCTGATTGAAGAGATCGCTAAGATTGAGGGAATTCAATGGATTCGCTTGATGTATTGTTATCCCGAGCTATTTACAGATGAATTGATTCAGGTTATGAAAGATACTCCGAAAGTCTGTCGTTATCTGGATCTGCCTCTTCAGCATGCACATAATAAAGTCTTGCGTGAAATGAATCGAAGAGGTACGATACAGGAAGCGGAGGAACTAATTTATAAATTGCGCCGGGAAATGCCCGATTTACGCCTGCGCACAACCGTGATTACCGGTTTCCCCGGAGAAACTGAAGAGGAATTTGAGGCGGTTCTGGATTTTGCCAGGAAAATTCGCTTTGACCGTTTGGGAGCTTTCGCTTATTCTCAGGAGGAGTCTACTCCCGCGGCTAAGAGGGAAGATCAGATTCCCGAGGAAATTCGGGAGCAACGGCGTGATAAACTGATGAGATTGCAGCAGGATATTGCCTATCAGCTGCAACAGAGGTGGGTTGGTCGAACTTTGAAAGTTCTTATTGAAGAGGAATTGGCGGATGAGCGTTGGGTCGGGCGTAGTGAAGGTGATGCCCCTGAGATTGATGGTGTCGTGTATGTTCATTCCCCGATAACCCTTGCAATCGGAGATTTTGTTCAGGTTAAGATAATGGAAGCAGATAGTTACGATTTAGTGGGAGAGGTTGTGCAGTGAATTTACCCAATCGACTCACAATGGCCCGGATAATTTTAATTCCCATATTTATGGCCTTTTTGCTTTTGCAATTCCCTAAGGGTCAACCAATTTTTCCTCATCAGGATTTGGTGGCGGCGGTAATATTTATTTTGGCTGCTACTACTGATGGTTTGGACGGTTATATTGCCCGTAAACGGGGACAAGTTACCGTGCTTGGGAAGTTCATGGATCCCTTGGCCGATAAGCTGCTGGTTTCGGCGGCATTAATTGCTTTAGTGGAATTAGGAGATGTACCGGCTTGGATTGCCTGGGTGATATTGGCTCGGGAATTTGCGGTAACAGGCTTGCGGGCCATTGCTTCCGCAGATGGAACCGTGATTGCGGCCAGCAAGCTGGGTAAGATCAAAACCGTCTCTCAGGTGATTGCTATATCCTTGATCCTCCTTAATGATTGGCCGCTTTCCGTCCTGAATATTTATTTAGGGCAACCCCTTCTTTATGTCGCTCTTTTCTTTACCATCATTTCCGGTGTGGATTATCTCGTAAAATCAAGGAAAATTTTAAGAAAGTAATCAGTAAGTTTACTTTAACTTTAAATAAATACTGAAGGTACAGGTAAACAGAGTTTTCCATAGGAAGGAAGACTCTGTTGTTTTGTACATTCATGGCAATATTTATCAGCGAGTAAGGTATATAAGTCGTGATATAATGATGAAGCCAAGCTGTATATAATTGAATATAGACTCTATGTTATAAGCAAAAGAAGGTTTAATATGTTTGAGTTTTCATAAATTCGATATTGTAAAAGACTCCTAAACTATTATAATTATTATAACCTTGCATGAAGTTAAAGTTTGGAGGAGAGTTATGACTAAACAACGGATTACAGTTATTAGCTTAGTTAGTATACTTATTTTCAGCTTATTGCTGGGTGGTAAGCTTATATATGAGAATAAATGGATCAAAGGATCTTTGATACAGGAAAGTCAACAGATCAAAGGGGTTGTCTCCGCCGAAATTATTGATCAACAAGGGACTACGGAAATGATTGTTCAGACAGACCAAGTGGGAAATCTCCAAAATATCTCCCAGCAGTTAAAAAGAATAGCTGGAAATCATCCCATTCGCTTAGTTGACCAACGATCGACCGAGCTGGAAGAAGTTTTTCAACAGATGCAGTTTGCCATTCAAGAGGGAATAGTCATGGGAAACTTTACACAAATGAAGGAAAACCTGGCTAACCAAGCAGAGCAGGCTGGAGTAGTGTTAAATCTTTCTATGGATAATGAAGCTATCTATTTGACTTTAGATAAAGGAGAGCATCAATTAGTTTCGGTAATTGAGCGTCACGGCCAAAAGGCTTTTCTTCCCAGCGAGGGGAGCCCCTAACGGTGCTGCCGGCCACTGATATTGAGAGGAGGAAGGTAAGTGAAATTAGCTAAAGATATATTAATCGGAGCGAGTATCGGCATATTCTTTTATCTTTGGGTAGCAGGATATAATGTAATACCGATTGGACTTTTGATTTTCCTGGGTGTTCTCTTTTGGAAGTTTATGCCACGTCCAATGATGGGTGGATCGGAAAAGGGTATCCAGATCTCCGGCACTTCGATCGACTTTGACGACATAGGTGGTCAAAATGCGGCCAAAAAAGAGCTTCAAGAAGCGTTGGATTTTCTTTTATATACTGAACGTATGAAGGAATTAGGAATTCGTCCTTTAAAGGGTATTCTATTGTCAGGTCCCCCGGGAACCGGAAAGACTTTATTGGCTAAAGCAGCCGCCCGCTACACAGATTCAGTATACTTAGCCATTTCGGGCAGTGAATTTGTGGAGATGTATGCCGGAGTGGGTGCAGAGCGGGTAAGACGTTTATTCCGGAAAGCTAGGGATCTGGCCAAAAAGGAACAGAAGCAGCGGGCCATAATTTTCATAGATGAGATGGATATTCTCGGCGCCAAGCGCGGGAGCAATGTCTCACACCATGAATATGATCAAACTCTCAACCAGCTCCTTGTGGAAATGGACGGCTTAGGCAGCAATGAACAAGGGCCTCAGATTCTAGTTATTGCCGCTACCAACCGGGCTGAGGCTTTGGACCCGGCCCTTCTGCGACCTGGTCGCTTTGACCGTCAAGTTAAGGTAGACTTACCGGACAAAGAAGGACGCCTGGCCATTCTTAAGATTCACACGAAAAATAAGCCCTTAGCCGCCAATGTTGATTTAGAGCAAATTGCCCAAGAGACCTTTAGCTTTTCCGGTGCCCATCTGGAAAGTGTGACCAATGAGGCGGCAGTATTTGCTTTAAGGGATGATGTTCAAGAAATTAGCATGATTCATTTTCGTGAAGCGGTGGAAAAAGTTCTTTTAGGGGAGAAATTAGACCGCAAGCCTACGGATGAAGAATTGCAACGGGTGGCTGTTCATGAAGGGGGCCATGCCTTGCTTGCAGAGCATGTTAGACCTAATTCTGTTTCCCAGATTTCAATTCGTTCCCGGGGTAATGCTTTAGGGTATGTTCGTCATTATCCCAAGGATGACTTATATCTTTACACCCAAGATATGATCGAAGAGCAGATTATGGTTGCCTTAGCCGGTGCCATAGCCGAGGAAACGGTACTTGGGGCAAGGAGTACAGGGGCATCGGGAGATTACGAGCAAGCTCTCCATATGGTAGAAAAGATGATGGCTTCCGGAATGTCTTCTCTGGGAGTGGTGGATGTGGAGAAATTAGGTTCAGATCAGCGCCAAAAAGTAACCCGTGAGATTCTCAATCAATTGGAAGAGCGAACCCGCAAGGTAATTTTCGACAGCCGCCAAACCTTAGATAAGCTTGTTAATATGCTAAAGAAGGAAGAAGTCCTTGATGGTGAAAAACTACGTTTGCTCATCGGGAAAGAAGCGGTCGCTTGATATCAATGAGGTCCTCAATTGAGGATCTCTTTTATTTTTGAGCAGCAATGACTTTAATTGATTTTAAACCTGCGGATTAACTGTGTTTTTAAAAGGATAAGTTCACGAAAGAAGAGAAATAATTAAGAAGTATTGTTTTAAATATTAACCTGGAATTTGCTTTTTGTTACATACTATTTATAAGCATTGTTTGCGTTTGTAGAGGGAGAGTGATAAAATATCATGAAAGCTGAAATTGTCGCTACTGGAACGGAAATACTATTAGGACAGACCTTAAATACGAGTGCACATTATCTTACAGGAAAGTTATCTGAATTAGGAATTGAAGTTGATTACCATACAACTGTGGGAGATAACAAAGAACGGTTGGAAAAAGTAATCAAACAAGGTATACAACGGTCGGATCTACTGGTTATCACAGGGGGGACGGGGCCAACCGAGGATGATCTTTCCAAAGATCTGATTGCCAAGGTTTTTGGCTTGAAAATGCTCCTTGACCCGCCCAGTCTGGAAAGAATCCAAAGTTTTTTCGCCCAAAGGGGTACCCAAATGCCTGAGGCGGAGAAGAAGCAAGCATACTTTCCTGAAGGATCCCTTGTCCTTCCTAATCACCACGGGACAGCTCCTGGTGCGATCTTACAAAAAAGTAATAAAATCATCATCCTTTTACCTGGTCCTCCTTCCGAGATGAAACCAATGTTTACAGAATATGTATGGCCGTTTTTGGAGCAAAGAGTCCAAGGTGATGCCGAAAGAATGCATGTTCGAGTGATTAAAGTTAGCGGTCTTGGGGAGTCTGAATTGGAGGAAAAGCTCCGGGATTTTATCGGCAAGAAATGTCCCGGCATGACCTTGTTATGCAAGCACTCGGAAATGCATATTCGTTTAGTGGTACGTGGAAATAAGGAAGAAGCAATTCCAGTCCTTGATCAGGCAGAGCAAGTTATTCGCCGACGGCTGGGAGAGCAGGTTTTTGGGACGGACGAAGATACCATGCTCGGACTCGTGAGTGAGAGCTTAAAAAAGCAGGGGATTACTCTTGCCACTGCCGAGTCCTGTACAGGCGGAATGCTAGGTGAACTGCTTACCCAACAGCCGGGAAGCTCGGATTTTTATTTGGGTGGAGTCATCAGTTATTCTAATGCGCTAAAAGAAAGTTATTTAGGGGTAAACCCTGAGACTTTGGCTATTTATGGTGCAGTTAGTGCCGAGACCGCCTTAGAGATGGCCGCAGGTATCCGCCAGCGTACCCAGGCAGACTTAGGTATTAGTATTACGGGAATCGCCGGCCCCGGTGGAGGCAGCCAAGAAAAACCCGTAGGGTTAGTATATATTGGCTTGGCAACTTCGGAAGGAATTAAAGCGAATAAGTTTCAGTTTCATGGAGGGCGAGAATCAATTCGGCAGCTCACTGTTCAAGCTGCCCTGGATTGGGTTCGCCGTTATATGTTAAATAGTGAAAGGGGTTAACTAGCGATTGAGTGCAGAACGTTTACAGACCTTTGGTGAGATTAGTTTAAGTAAGCAAGTGTTACAGGCTTTAACGGAAATGGGATTTGAGGAACCATCCCCCATTCAAAGAGCGGCCATTCCTTTGGCCATGGAGGGTGTGGATTTAATCGGGCAAGCACAAACCGGCACCGGAAAAACTGCTGCCTTTGGGATTCCTATTTGTGAGAAGGTTAATCCTAAGTTTCAAGCGGTGCAAGCCATTATCCTGACCCCAACCCGTGAATTGGCGGTTCAGGTTTCCGAAGAGATCAGCAAAATAGGCAGATACCGTCATGTCAAGCCTCTGCCGATCTACGGGGGCCAATCCATCGAACGACAGATTCGAGCACTACGTTATGGCAGTCAAGTGGTGGTAGGAACACCGGGACGGATCCTCGACCATTTAAATCGGGGAACCTTAAAACTGCAATATGTTAAATTGGTGGTATTGGACGAAGCCGATGAAATGTTGGATATGGGTTTTGTGGAGGATATCGAAGCGATCCTCAAACAAGTGCCTAAGGAAGAACGTCAGGTTATGCTTTTCTCAGCGACTATGCCACCGGAAATTAAAAAGCTGGCTCAAAGTTATATGAACCAGCCTAAGTCTGTTGCTGTGAGCCGAGATGAACTGACCGTTCCTTTAATTGAGCAAGTCTTTTATGAAACCAGGGAAAAAGTTAAAGTAGATGCTCTCTGCCGGATTATTGATATGGAGGAAATTGGCCAAGCCATTATCTTCTGCCGGACTAAAAGAGGCGTAGATGAGTTAGTGGCTGCCCTAGAGGCAAGAGGATATTTTGCCGATGCTTTGCATGGGGACTTGAGCCAGCAGCAAAGAGACCGGGTTATGAAGCGGTTCCGGGATGGCAAAACCGAGCTCCTCGTCGCCACTGATGTAGCGGCAAGGGGATTGGATATCGATAATGTAACCCATGTCATCAACTTCGATATTCCTCAAGATCCGGAATCTTATGTGCACCGGATTGGGCGTACCGGCAGAGCCGGTCGCAAGGGACAGGCCATCACCTTGATTTCCCCTCGGGAATATCGCCAGCTTCGCCTGATCGAGCGTTTGATTAAGACTCGAATTATTCGTAAAGAACTCCCGACTTTGGCCGATGTCAGCGAACGTCAGGCCGAAAACTTAAAGCATCAATTGGTTAAGATTTTGCAGAAGAGCCATTTAGGCGCTTATCGGTCAATCGTTAGTGCCTTAATGGAGGAATACGATTCCATCGATGTAGCCGCCGCTGCCCTGAAATTTGCGGTAGAGGGAGTTGATGAAAGGGCCGGGGAGGAGGATGAAGTATTCTTCGGCAATACGGGAGCAGCTCCCGGCATGGTGCGTCTCTTCATGAATATCGGACGCCTTCAGCAAGTACGTCCTCAGGATATTGTCCGTTGGATTGCCGATGAAAGTGGGATACCCGGTAATATTATCGGGATGATCAATATCTATGATAAGTTCACTTTTGTTGAAGTCCCTGAACAATATGCCACCCGTGTCCTTAGTTGTATGCATCAAAACATGATCAAAGGCCGCAAGGTCAATGTGGAACCGGCTAAGGCCAGATAAAAAATAAGAGGCCGCTGTAAAATGGACTGTAAAGTCCGTTGAACAGCGGCCTTTTTGCACGAAAGCAGCCCCCTCTGTTATTTTCTTCTAAATAAAGGATTGACAGGCTTCACCTGCAAAAGTATAATATAATCGAACAAATGTTTGTTTTGAGACTAAGATAATTTATTATATTCAAGTTGAGGAGGAACTGAGATGGCCGAAACCGATAAATTAAAAGCCCTGGATATGGCATTAAGCAAGATTGAAAAGCAGTTTGGGAAGGGTTCTATTATGAGATTGGGGGAAGCTTCCGCCAAAATGGTGGTGGAGGTTATTCCTACAGGTTGTTTGGCCATTGATATAGCCTTGGGAGTCGGTGGTGTACCACGGGGCAGAATTGTGGAAATTTACGGGCCTGAATCATCAGGGAAAACTACCGTAGCCTTGCACATTGCCGCAGAAGCTCAGAAGCTTGGCGGAGTGGCTGCTTTTATCGATGCGGAACATGCTCTTGACCCGGTCTACGCTAAAGCTTTAGGGGTCAATATTGATAATCTGCTGGTATCGCAGCCTGATACAGGAGAGCAAGCTTTGGAGATTTGCGAAGCTTTAGTGCGAAGCGGAGCTATTGATGTGATAATCATTGACTCGGTAGCGGCGTTAGTACCTAGGGCAGAAATTGAAGGGGAGATGGGAGACTCCCATGTCGGCTTACATGCCCGATTAATGTCCCAAGCTCTCCGTAAATTGACTGGAGCAATCAG
>NZ_CEVWNY010000114.1:0-9661 GCF_982384815.1 Desulfitobacterium sp.
CGTAAGTGGAGTTGACTTGCCCGTAGGCATGAAAAACCCTACCAGCGGAGACATCACCGTTATGTTTAACTCCTTGATCGCCGCCCAAAGCAACCATTCTTTTATTTATAATGGCTGGGAAGTTGAAACTACCGGCAATCCTTATGCTCATGCAATTCTAAGAGGAGCGGTGAATGCTAACGGAGAAAATATCCCCAATTACCATTTTGAGGATCTCATTCACACTGCTCAGGAGTATGAAAAGCTTGACCTAGCCAACCCGGCTATTATTGTGGATGTGAACCATGCCAACTCCATGAAGCGCTATTATGAACAGCCGCGTATATCCCGCGAAGTCTTACTCAGCCGCAAGTACGATTCCTTGCTTAAGAAGATGATCAAAGGGTTGATGATTGAGAGCTATCTGGAGGAAGGAAGACAGGGTATTGGGGAGAACATCTACGGAAAATCCATTACCGATGCTTGCTTGGGTTGGGAAGCAACGGAAAAGTTGATTTACTTTATTGCAGAGAATGTTTAGATAGGGCTTGAAAAATAGCTGGAACATTGACCGCTGACACATTAGAGGTGAATCAGCGGTTTCTCTTTTCGGGAATACTGATTATGGGAATCGCAATACTTCCAGGAATTATCCCTGCTAATTATCATCTGGCCCTATTCGGTAAATGAGGTAAGCTATGCCAATTGCTCAACTTTCAGATGCTCAAATCTATTACTTGGATCAAGGAACCGGTCTGCCCCTAGTCTTTATTCATGGACTTGGTGCTAACCTTAGTTTCAATGAACCCCAGATAAGTTTCTTCAGGAAAAGCTATCGCGTCATTTGTCCGGAATTACGGGGAAATAGTAGGTCTAGTAAACTTACCGGTCCAATCGATCAGATTCTAGACAGCCAATGCCGTGATGTTGCGGTCTTAATGGAGAAAGTAGAAATCCCTAAGGCAGTATTGGCCGGCACCTCTTATGGGGGCGTTTTTTGCCTGAACTTTGCTCTTCGCTATCCGGAGAAGGTGTCGGGGCTGATTATCGCGGATGCTCTAGGTGATACCAAGATTAGCAGTTTTAGAGAGGCACTTCTTATCTGTGCTCAATATATAGGGCTTTGGGGTATCTATCTCCCCAAGCCCTTCCTTAGTTTCTTAGTTAAGAGACATTATAGGCAATGGCCTTTGGCCCAGAGAAAAATAATCAGCTTTGTTCAAGAGATGCGTAAAACGGAGTTTTTGCTTCAACTTTTGGCTATGAATCGGATCAATTTTACCCCTTATCTTAAGCAAGTAAAGTGTCCGGTCTTAGGAATGGCTGGTGATCAGAATAAAGTGGGGGTTCGATGGATGAAAAGTGTCATGAGCGAAATACCGGAGTCTTCTTTGAGAATAGTCAAGCGCTCCTTCGATCCCACGAATCTTTGTCAGCCGGAAATATATAATCGTCTAGTGATGGAGTTTCTGAATAAGATAGGGTGGATATAGTAAGTATAAA
The DNA here is from genome assembly GCF_982384815.1 of Desulfitobacterium sp. NCBI lineage: Bacteria > Bacillati > Bacillota > Clostridia > Eubacteriales > Desulfitobacteriaceae > Desulfitobacterium > Desulfitobacterium sp. Next base: position 1,483 of record NZ_CEVWNY010000114.1, read on the forward strand.
GGTCTTCTAGCCGAAGCCTTATAGCCATACTAATAATTATTGAACAAGCTTGATGAAGGTGGTATGATATGGATAATAAGGATAAGACCTCAAGATAAGGAATGGTTAAATTAGATACAGAAAACCAGTCTCATCGGGACTGGTATAATGATGGTAAGTAATTTTTAGCTATGCCTAATATTAGCTTCGTATGTTAAAACCCATAAGATTTATCGCATTGAAAGGATAAACTTATAGAGTTTGTTGGTAAAATACCTAATTTCGATTATACTAGAATCCTTGATAGAATAATTGAAGTAAATAGTTAACCACAACCTCCTCGTATGGAGGTTTATTTATTTTTACTAAAGATCCTATCTAGATATAAGACTAAGCGCGGATGGAGAAAGGAAAAATAATTCAGGGACGAAGAGAGGAACAAATATGGAAAACGTATCAGATGTAGATAAATTAGAATCAATAAAGTCCTTCCAGTCCACAATCAGGAAATCTGAAAGGGCCTTAGCTCAGATGACTGAGAAAGGCGCAAATACTACTTTAGTAGAGAAACGACTTAAAGCACTTTACATAGGCTTAGCATTACTTGAAAATGTATGGAAGCAAAGACCTCATCATTATACCCAGGAAGATTTAGCTGAAGCTCGCCGTGTACTTGCTGGTTTATTGCCATCAATTGAAGGGATATATGCTAAGTCAAAGGCAGGTAGTCCTCAAAAAACGCTATTAAAAAGAAGGATTAAAGCCATAGAGCTAGCTCTTCTCGCGATTGATCTTACCAACAAATAATTTTCAATACAAAAATGAATTATGGTATATTTGCTTTTTGAAAGATTGGAGCCATCAAAAATGAGTATTCTTAAGCGATTTATCAGTTACTATAAACCTTATAAATTTCTTTTTTACATGGATATGTTCTGTGCCATGATTGTATCGGCCATAGATCTCTCCTTCCCGATGATCCTCAGTTACTTGGTGAACACTGTATTTACCAAAGGGAGGGAGCAGATACTCGATGCCATTGCACTGGTGGGCCTTGGACTGTTGGCAATGTATATAATTAAGTATTTTTGCCAGTACTTTATCGTTTCCTATGGTCATATTATGGGGGCCCGCATGGAAACGGATATGCGGAGGGATTTGTTTAATCACATGCAAAAACTCTCCTTTTCCTACTACGATAAACGCAATACCGGGGAGCTCATGTCCAGGCTGGTGGCGGATCTTTTTGATATATCCGAACTAGCCCATCACGGACCGGAGAATCTCTTTATCTCCGCTTTAAAGATCATCGGGTCCTTCTTAATCTTACTTACCCTCAATGTCCAGATGACTCTGACCCTATCAGTGGTTACTATGATCATTATTGTTTTTAGTATTCATAAAAACAGGGTTATGCAGCCGATCTTCAGTGACAACCGGGTAAAGATTGCCAGGGTTAATTCCAGTGTTCAGGACAGTTTAGCCGGGATTCGGGTGGTGCAATCTTTTGCTAATGAAAAGGTAGAAAAAGAGAAATTTGCTAAGAGCAATGAAAACTTCCTTAAGTCTAAAACGAGAAGTTATAAGGTTATGGGTAATTTCCATGCTTGGAACTCCTTCTTTGAGGGGCTTCTTTATGTTGTGGTGGTGGTCACAGGGGGCTTAAATATCGCCAAGGGCAATTTAAGACCTTCCGATCTGGCGGTGTATATCCTCTATATTAATATTTTCATTAACCCCATTGACGTGTTGATTAACTTTACGGAACAGTTTCAAAAAGGCTATGCAGGCTTTAAGCGCTTTGTGGAAGTGCTGGAAACACAGCCGGATATCAAGGATGAGCCCACGGCCAGGCCCTTAACCAAGGTAAAGGGGGATATCGAATACCGGGATGTCTCCTTCCGTTATGATGAAGAATCTCAGGTCTTGGATCAGGTCAGCCTGAAGATCAAGGCCGGTGATACCATCGCCTTAGTGGGGCCTTCCGGAGGTGGAAAAACCACTTTGTGCTCCTTGCTGCCAAGATTTTATGAGGTAACAGCGGGAACCATCACCATCGATGGTCAAGATATCCGTAAGGTAACCTTGGAGTCATTACGCAATGCCATTGGGATTGTCCAGCAGGATGTCTATCTTTTTGACGGTACTATTAAACAAAATATTGCCTATGGCAAGGCTGGAGCCACGGATGAAGAAATAATGGCGGCAGCGAAAAAGGCCAATATTCATGATTTCATTATGTCTTTAGAAGAGGGCTATGACACTCCTGTCGGGGAGCGGGGGGTAAGGTTATCCGGAGGGCAAAAACAACGCTTGTCCATTGCGCGAGTATTCTTAAAGAATCCGCCGATCTTGATCTTGGATGAGGCAACTTCAGCCCTAGATAACGAGAGTGAACGGTATATCCAAAAATCCTTGGAAGAGCTGGCTCAGAATCGAACCACTATTGTCATTGCTCACCGACTTAGTACTATCCGCAATGCCGATGAAATTATCGTTATTACCGATGAGGGCATTAAGGAAAGAGGAAATCATCAAGAACTTCTAGAAGTAAATGGCATCTATGCACATTATTATAAGATGCAATTCGAGGGACTGGATGGTTTGTCATCCTCATAGAAAGCCCGGCTTCGACGAACTTTAAATTTATACACCGCAGAAGGCGAAGTCGTTTGTTGCCCTTGTGTGCCGTGAAACTTATACCATTCAGAATAGCTAACGTAGTGAAGGATCTTACTTTAGTATCAAGATTCTTCGCTTGTGCTCAGAATGACAGTATATTATTAAGGCACCAGGTAATTATGGCCTGGTCGAAAATGGCTTTAAGGTTCGAAAAAATGAGAAGAAAAAAGTGAGGGGAAAAGTAAATGGGAAAAATTAAAAAGTTAGCCATACTTACAGGTGGCGGCGATTGTCCGGGATTGAACGCAGTGATTCGGGCGGCTGTGAAAACTGCCTATTATCAAGGAATCGAGGTTATTGGCATTCAAGATGGGTTCCGGGGAGCGGTAGAAAAGGATTTTCGGACCTTGAGTCTTAAAGATGTCTCCGGAATCCTGCCCCGGGGAGGAACCATTCTCGGAACTACCAATCGAGATAATCCTTTTGCTTACCCTACCTTGGTGGAGGGAGTGTGGCAGAACTTTGATCGCTCCGAGGATGTGATCGAAGGGTTTAAAGAGCAGGGAATTGATGCCTTGATATGCATTGGGGGCGATGGCAGCTTAAGTATTGCCCTGGAGTTTGCTAAAAAAGGAGTAAAAGTAATAGGTGTTCCCAAAACCATTGACAATGACCTGATGTGCACGGATTTGACCTTTGGCTTTCAAACTGCAGTTGCCACGGCTCAAGAAGCTTTGGATCGGCTTCACACTACAGCAGAATCCCACCACCGGATTATGATTTTAGAGGTGATGGGCCGCTATGCCGGTTGGATTGCTCTTTACGCTGGAGTGGCCGGGGGAGCGGACGTTATTCTTATTCCCGAGATTCCCTATCGGATAGAAAGCATTGCTGAGGCAGTCAAAAATAGGGCTGACCAAGGCAAGCATTTTAGTATTATCGTGGTGGCAGAAGGGGCAAAACCTTTGGGTGGGGAAATGGTAGTGGAAAGAAATCTTCCCGGTCGTACGGACCCCATTAAGTTAGGAGGCATCGGGGCGAAACTTGCAGCGGACTTGGAAAACTATACCGGACTAGAGACACGGGTTACGGTCTTAGGACACCTCCAGAGAGGCGGTTCTCCTAGTGCCGTGGATCGGGTATTGTCCACTCGTTACGGGGTCGCTGCGGTAGAAGCGGCTATAGATGGTGATTTTGGCATGATGGTGGCTTTGCAAGGACAAGCTATTGTACGGGTGCCCATGGCCGAGGCGGTTCATAAGCTCAAGAAAGTGAAACTGGATGACCCTGTCTTACAAGCTGCGCGTAGCATGAGCATCGAACTAGGAGATTAGCATACCGATAAATGATTGAAATCTTAATTGTTTCTTAAATAGTAGCCTTTTGGGTTGGTGTATCTTCAGACCAGATTATAATAGTAAGTAACCACAAAGATATCCGGTAAAACAAAAGGAGTTGTTGTAGTGAAGAAGCGTTGGTTTACTTACTTAATGATCGGAATTGGGTTTGGAGTATTTGACTTTTATTATCACAGTTTTCTTTCCAACACTCTTAGACTACAAGAGGTTTCAAGCCTTGGCCTGAGGATAGTCTGGCTATTATTGAGTATCGGTATATGGTTAGTTCCTATTGTCCCTATAGCTTTTCATGAAGTGAAAAAATCCTTATCAATTCTGGGGTCGGTTTTAGCAAGTAGCCTTACTTGGTCCAGTGCCATTATTGCCTATTATCTTACCAATGCAGTTCAACTAGCTTTTATTGGGGTACCGACACGTCCGGAAATGCATATTTCCAATCTGAATAAACAGTTTTTTTGGTTAAATTGGAAAAGCGTTTTTTTCTACGATATTCTGGGGGGTATGGTCGAATGGATTTTTGTTGCCTTGGTAGGAGGTTCGATTTTAGGATTATTAATAAGCATTATTTATTTGCGCTTCGTTAAATCCGGAAAACATAATTTGAGCTAATAATGCCAAAGATTGAGGAGCATTTATGAAAATAAGAAACCTTGAACAAAGGGATATATATAGGGTTTAAGAATTAGAGTCTGGTTCTATTGCGAAAGTATAGGTCAGGCTTTTTTTATTGGAGAGGCATAATAAATTTAACGAAAAAATCGCGAAATATAGACTATAAGCGATCTGGAAGCAGATAGACAGATTTTGTAAAAGGTAAAGGTCAGTAATGGTCAGAATACAACCTTGAGAGAACGGTCAAAAAGAGTTATATTAATGTCAGGAAAGGTCAGATGGGCCCAAAATTTAACTTATTCTTATAGCTGTTTTACTTTTCATCAGAAATTTTGGAGGTGTTGTATATGTTTAATTTAGTTCCTAGGTCTCGTGGTTTTATGCCAATGCCAAGGATGTTTAGCGATGTTGAAAACTTATTTGACAGTTTCTTTAAAGAGCCCTTCTTCAAGGAACCATTTTATCCTGAATTTTTTCAATCTAGTGCCGACATGAAATTAGATATTCGCGAATCGGAAAAAGAATACATTTTGGAAGCTGACCTTCCTGGATTAAAGAAAGAGGACCTATATTTAGAATTCGCTAATGATCTGCTGACTATCGCAGTGGAAAGAGATGAAGAAGTAAAAGAAGAACAGGAAAATTATCTGCGCAAAGAACGACGGATTCAATCCATGTCCCGCAGGATTCCATTTACCGGTGTGAAGGAACAAGAGATCAAAGCCAAATACGAAAATGGGGTATTGCAAGTGACCTTACCGAAAATAGAGGTATCCGAACCTAAGAAACAGCAAATCAACATCGAATAAAGCATTTACCTAATGAATAGGGGAACGGCTCTGTTCCCCTTATCTACATATATTAAGTAGGTGGATAAAGGAAACTTGCTTGAGGTGGGTTTTTTGTATAGTGGCGGTTAGCAATGGATAAACATAAGTAAGCAGCGAATATTTGAGATTAATAAGGGTTAACGAAAACCCGAAGAAATACGATTAACTAGTTAGCTAACTATGAAGGGTGGGGATGCCTTATGCAATATAAAGATTACTACCAAATTCTCGATGTGGATAAAAAGGCGACCTTAGATGAAATCAAGAAGGCCTATCGTAAACTCACTAAAAAATATCACCCGGATGTGAATCCGGGCAATAATGAGGCAGAAGAAAAATATAAAGAAATTAACGAAGCCTATGAAGTTCTAAGTGATCCAGAGAAACGAGAGAAATACGATAACTTTGGCAGTGAGTTTAATTATCAAAACGGTTATAATTTCGACCCCTCCCAATTCGGGTTTGGGAAAACCGGACATTATGAATTTAGAACGACCGGTGGCGGTAATTATAGCGATTTCTTTAATATGTTCTTTGGTGAGGGTGGTCTGGATCTAGAGAATCTCTTTGGCAGGTCTCACGGAACAAAGGCTGGCCGAGGGCATTCCCAGTTTGCCTATCCGGGAGAGGATATTGAATCGGAGTTAGCTATCAATTTGGAAGAAGGCTTTCAGGGGGCTGAAAAGCAGATAACCCTTCGCAGTAGAACAGGGCAGAAAAGCCTCTCCGTAAAAATTCCCAAGGGTATCAAAGAAGGAGAAAAAATTCGCCTTAGGGGGCAGGGAGAACCAGGAATAAACGGTGGAGAAAACGGAGATCTTTATTTAAAAATTCGAATTAATCCCCATAAGAATTTTACCTTAGAGGATATTAATTTGACTACTACCATTGATATTCTCCCTTGGGAAGCTGCCTTAGGTTCGGAAGTAACCGTAAATACTCTGGATACTACCTTAAAGGTAAAAATTCCTCCAGGGATTCAAACAGATGGTAAGATTCGTGTAGCAGGCAAAGGGTATATTGATCGCAGCGGAAACCGAGGTGATCTTTATATTAGAGCCCGCATTGTTAACCCGAGTAGGATCAGCCCGGAAATGAAGACGCTTTATGTGCAACTTAGGGGTCTTAGCAAGTAGATTGCATTTAGCCCGCTGAAAGAAGTCTCGTTCAATCGATATACCCGATAATTTATAATGAAGAGCATCGGCTCCAAAGGATTTTCTCGTTGTTTTAAAGTTCATTAATTAGTCAATAATCTAAGAAGAAAGCCTTAAAGGGCTAAGTCCCAATGAATACTCAAAGGTGGGGTAGAACTCTATCTCAATCATCCTGGCCGATCCTCAACATCCTTCCACCTGTTCTTTGATGTGATTCTTATTGCCCAGACTTTATATATGGGGGAGAATACCATATTTATTAAATACCTTATAGTCGGTGGCTCCACGGCACTTCTGGAACTTTTATTATTCATGTTTTCACGGAGGGTTCTAGGTTTTCATGTAGCCTTTGCGAACATTTTAGCCATGGGAACTGCCACAGCTGTCAATTTCATGATGAACCGCAATTGGTCTTTTCGGAGTACTGCAAGGGTGAGCCGTACTCTTGTTTTGTATCTTTCATTAATCTTATTTAATATGATCTTCACCACAGGGATCATAACCCTTTTGGTTAGCAGGGGCGTGGTGGATTTTTGGGCAAAATTCCTCATGATGGGAGTAGCAACAATTTGGAATTTTGTTCTTTATCGGAAAGTGATTTTCGTTTAATGAAAAATCTCAAGTCTATCCGAAGGGTGACGTAATACGGTTAGATCATGTTCAAAGACATGTTTCAATTCTTCTGGCAACACTGTATCTATTAATTCTGCAAACTCCTCCGGGGATTCTTTCATGCCGTCTTTAGCCCAATTAAAAGTCAGTTCTGAGCAGATAGAGGCCGTAGCATTAATCTGAAAAAGCAACAAGTTTGTGGGAGAGATATTAAGGTAATTGGTCAGTGTATCCACAAAAAGGTCATTGGAATAACGAAATGCATATTTATTGATGGCATTATAATCCTCGGAATAAATGGCATTGGTATAAATCGCTCTTTCATTATACAACCCCTCAAAAAGTTTAGCATGAGCCATCCGCCAAGTGAGAGTACGCCCAACTTGTTTAAGGGTGTTTTTTGCCAAGAGATCAAAATGCCAGGTTATCACCTCATACTTATCTTGAAAATATCGGTAAAAAGTCTGACGAGATATGCAACAAGTCTCGCAAAGCTGTTTGGTGGTAATGCGATCAAGGGTGGTTCTTTTCAGAAGCTTACCGAGAGTATGAAAGATAAGCCATTGTACTTCATGATATTCCTGCATCTTCCTCGCTCCTTAATAGATGATTTCACTGCAAACTACAGTGCACCCAACATTAAGTGAAAGATTCATGTGAAATAACAACGAGGTTTTTTGAGTTACAAATTGAGTGAATTGTAACTTTATGAGTAAAGATATGATTGTTATAATTATAACATACGAGTTCACAATTTGATCACAGTTTTTCCGCTTAATTTCCTTAAATAGGCCGATTTTTCTAAACCACTTTGCAATTGCATTCACTATCACAATTAAAAGGGGGAGTCAAACTAGCCTAGCACTAAAAATTAAAGGAAAAGGTTAAAGGTGAAAGGAGATCAAAAAGATGTCAGAGAACAAAAAACTTTCCCGGAGGGATTTTTTAAGGAACACAGGTATCCTAGCCGGAGGCGCAATGGTCGGCAGCTCATTATTAGCTGGCTGTT
>NZ_CEVWNY010000115.1:0-9341 GCF_982384815.1 Desulfitobacterium sp.
CTTGGGGGAAGTGCTGGCCAAGCATAAGCAAAAACAACTCCGCATCGCCGAGACCGAAAAATATGCCCATGTCACCTTCTTTTTTAATGGTGGGGTGGAGGCTCCCTGCCCAGGGGAAACCCGCATCTTAATCCCCTCCCCGAAAGTAGCTACTTACAATCTGCAACCGGAAATGAGTGCCGATGGAATTACCGAGGAGCTCCTTAAGCAGTTAGATGAGCAAAGTTTTGAAGTAATTATTTTGAACTTCGCTAATGCGGATATGGTAGGTCACACGGGGGAATTTGATGCTACAGTCAAAGCCATTGAAGCAGTTGATCAATGTATCGGCAGAATTGTTCCGGAAGTCCTCAAACGGCAGGGCACGGTCCTTATTACCGCTGATCATGGTAATGCCGAGTCTAAAATAGATTTGGCAACGGGACAGCCTTTAACTGCCCATACCTCCAATCCCGTTCCCTTTATTGTAGTCAATGATAAGTTAAAGACTAGGAAACTGCGGGAGGGAGGAGCACTGCGGGATGTAGCTCCAACTATTTTGGAGCTATTGGAGATTCCCCAACCCGAGGAAATGACGGGGAGTTCTTTGATTCAAGCGGCACCTTGAAAGCCTACTATAGCGATGTCATCCTGAAGGAGGGACGACTGAAGGATCTTAGGTTAAGATACTTCGCAATGCTCAGTATGACAAGGGTTAAGTGACGGTGTCGTCCTGCGGGAAGAATGACGGTCGGATCTTAGGCAAAATGCTAATAAATCTATTGGAGGTTATACATATGAGTTACATCGAAGAAGTTTTTGGTCGGGAAATCTTGGACTCCCGAGGCAATCCTACCGTTGAGGTGGAAGTAATCCTTGAGGATGGAGCAATGGGTCGGGCTGCCGTTCCTTCCGGTGCTTCCACAGGGGCTTTTGAAGCTGTAGAGCTTCGTGATGGCGATAAAGGCCGTTACATGGGTAAAGGGGTTTTAACAGCGGTAAGTAATGTCAATAATGTAATTGCCCCAGAACTTGAAGGGCTGAATCCCTTTGACCAACCGGCCATTGACCGGGAATTAATCGCCTTGGACGGTACCGATAACAAAGGAAAACTAGGGGCTAATGCCATTTTAGGCGTCTCTTTAGCTACAGCTAAAGCTGCGGCAGAATCATTGGGACTTCCTCTTTATCAATATCTGGGTGGGGTCAATGCCAAGGAGCTTCCGGTCCCCATGATGAACATCTTAAATGGTGGCCAGCATGCTGATAACAACGTCGATATTCAAGAATTTATGATTATGCCGGTCGGTGCCAGGAATTTTAAAGAGGCTCTGCAAATGGGAACTGAAGTTTATCATAGTTTAAAGGCGGTTCTTAAGGAGAAGGCCCTGGCTACTTCAATTGGGGATGAGGGTGGATTTGCTCCCAGCTTGGAATCCAATGCCGACGCCTTGCTGGCCATTGTCGATGCTATCCAAAGGGCAGGCTATACCCCGGGCAAAGATATTGCCTTAGCTCTTGATGTAGCAGCAACTGAGCTTTATAAGGATGGCAAGTACCACCTTGAAGGGGAAGGCTTGACCAAAACCTCCGAGGAAATGATCGAATACTATGAAGATCTGATTGAGAAATATCCTATTGTTTCCATCGAAGACGGCTTGTCTGAAGAGGACTGGGAAGGATGGAAAAAGCTCACAGAAAGACTGGGTAATAAGGTCCAACTGGTAGGGGATGACCTCTTCGTCACCAATCCCGCTCGCCTGGCCCGGGGCATCAAGGAAAAGTGTGCCAACTCCATTCTGATCAAGCTTAACCAAATCGGCACCCTCACGGAAACCCTTGATGCCATTGAAATGGCTAAACGGGCCGGTTATACCACAGTAATTTCCCACCGCTCCGGGGAGACGGAGGATGTTACCATGGCCCATGTGGCTGTAGCTGTTAATGCCGGACAGATCAAAACCGGGGCTCCGGCCAGAACTGAACGGGTGGCAAAATACAATGAGTTACTCCGCATCGAAGAGGAACTTGGGGAAACTGGAATCTACAGTGGTCAAGAGGCTTTGGGCCGTTAAAATCTGCATATCGTGGATACTCTATTGCCTTTTTTTGTTTTTTTATGCTAAAATAGCGGTACTGGCTACTCATAGGATACATAACCGTCACTGCATTCTAAAAATTTAGAAGAAGGTGGCGGTTTACCTGGTATAGGCAGAAAATCGGGAATCCCGGTTCTTTAGTCAATGGGGCTAGGAGGTGAAAGTAAATGGTAATTTTCCTAACTGTAGTATTAGTTATTAGCTCCTTGGGTTTAATTGCGACTGTTCTACTCCAATCCGGCGTAAGTGCGGGTTTAGGAGCTATTGGCGGAGCCAGCGAGTCTTTTTTTGGTAAGAAAAAAGGCATGGATGCAATTTTTCAGAAAATCAGTATTATTTCAGCGGTTGTATTTTTGCTTAGTTCTCTTGGGGTGGCCTGGCTTATGAAATAAGGGTCAGGTCCCTTTCCCTTTCCCTTTGTTCCGTCTACGGTAAATAATTATTGCCGTTGAACGGAATATTGGAATTAGAAAGTCCCTGCCTTAATACATATAAACACATTATTTTATTAATTAGGGGGGTTTTTTTACAATGGATTTTGCTTTAATGCCTATCTGGGCAGTCCTGGCAGGTCTAGTAGGGCTGGCATTTGCCTTCTACTTCGCAAGCAGTGTCTTAAAGGAAAGCCCAGGAAATGCTCGGATGCAGGAGATTTCCCAGTACATTCAAGAGGGTGCCATGGCATTCCTTAACCGCCAGTACAAGACCTTAATTCCCTTCGTAATTATTATCTTTCTTATCCTGACCTTTATCAAAAACTGGCAAACCGCGGTATCTTTTCTCGTAGGTGCAGTGCTTTCGGCAGTCGCCGGTTATGTAGGCATGGGCATTACCACTCGTGCTAATGCCCGTACCACCGAAGCCGCACGGACCAGCTTGAACAAAGCTTTGGGCGTATCCTTCCGTGCCGGAGCGGTTATGGGCCTTTCTGTTAACGGCTTAGGATTAATTGGGGTTGCTGCCCTTTACTTATGGTTCAAAGATGCGGAGATCATTAACTCCTTCGCATTTGGCGCCAGTGCGATCGCCTTGTTTGCCCGTGTTGGGGGTGGTATTTATACCAAAGCTGCCGACGTTGGTGCCGACCTGGTTGGTAAAGTCGAAGCGGGAATCCCGGAAGATGATCCTCGTAACCCTGCCGTTATTGCCGATAACGTAGGTGATAACGTAGGTGATACTGCCGGGATGGGAGCCGACCTTTTCGAATCCTATGGCGCAACCACCATTTCCGCTATGCTGATCGGTGTCGTTGTCTTCAACACTCTTGAAGGCGGAGCACCAGGACTCATGCTTCCTCTAATGGTGGGTATTGTAGGTATCCTTTCTTCTATTATCGCTAGTTTCTTTGTTCGTACCGGAGAAAATGCTAATCCTCAGACGGCCTTGAACAAAGGGTTATGGGGGACCAACCTTTTAACAGCCATCGGTTCCTTTGCGGTTGTTCATTGGCTTCTGCCTGATTCCTTCCAAGTTAGTGATACCTTAACCTTAACCCCTAATAGTGTATTTATTGCCATTATTTGTGGTTTGGTTGTGAATGTTCTGATTGGTTTGCTAACTGAGTACTATACCTCCAATCAAAAGGCTCCCGCTCAAGCCATTGCCAAAGCCTCTGAGACCGGTGCCGCCACCAACATTATTCAAGGCTTGGCGACCGGTATGAAGAGTACGGCTCTTCCCGTTATTGTAATTTGCGTGGCTACCTTTATTTCGTTCCACTTTGCCGGCATTTTCGGAATTGCCATGGCGGCTATGGCTATGCTTTCCACTGCCGGTATGGTTGTAGCAATTGACTCCTTTGGACCCGTTGCTGATAATGCCGGCGGTATCGCCGAAATGGCCGAACTTGATCCCAGTGTCCGTAAAACCACCGATAAACTGGATTCTGTAGGGAATACCACAGCAGCTGTTGCTAAAGGATTTGCCATTGGCTCTGCTGCCTTGACAGCTTTGGCACTCTTTAATGCCTATTCCGGTCTTGCCCATTTGGATCGTATTGATATTTTGGAACCGATTACGATTATTGGTCTCTTCATCGGTGCCGCCTTACCTTTCCTCTTCTCCGCCTTTGCGATGGAAGCCGTAGGTAAAGCCGCTTTCGAAATGATCGGTGAAGTTCGCCGTCAATTCCGTGAGATTCCCGGACTTATGGAAGGAAAAGCAAAGCCTGATTATCGTGCCTGCGTGGATATCTCCACGAGAGCTGCAATTCGGCAAATGATCGTTCCCGGTCTTTTAGCTGTTGGTACGCCAATCCTCGTGGGTTTCTTACTCGGAAAAACTGCACTAGGTGGTATGCTTGCCGGTGGAACTGTTTCCGGTTTGCTGATGGCCATTTACATGGCTAACGCCGGTGGAGCATGGGACAACGCTAAGAAGTATGTTGAAGCAGGGCACCTCGGCGGTAAAGGAACACCCACACACGCTGCTGCTGTTATTGGGGACACTGTCGGCGACCCCTTCAAAGATACTGCAGGTCCATCCTTGAACGCTTTGATCAAAGTTATGGGTACCATCTCTCTGATTATCGCCCCATTCTTAATCTAAGGATTCCAAGGGAAAAGTTTAGATGGTTTAATCTGTGAAAGATGGTTTACTGGGAAGCGAGGAATAAATCCTTGCTTCCTTTTTTTCAGTGTCATCCTGAGTATGTGCGAAGGATCTTATTAAGGACTTAACTAAGATCCTTCTGCTGGAAAATAACGAGAGCCTATGCTATACTGAAAAAATGAAGGGGTAACTGAAGCACATGCCGGTGTGCCTGTAGATAAGTACGAAAATCTTGTTCCTAGGCGTAAGCCGAGTTTTCTTATCCGTAGGGAGGGAGCCTTGTGGCATCTAAAGGAATTAAAGTAATCTCCGACAATCGAAAAGCCTATCATGATTATTTTGTGGAGGAGAGGCTAGAGGCAGGCATTATCCTTACCGGAACAGAGATTAAATCCATTCGTAATGGGCGTGTTAATCTTAAGGATGGCTATGCCCGTATCGAGAATGGAGAAGCCTGGCTCTATCAGATGCACATCAGTCCCTATGAGCAAGGGAATCGCTTCAATCACGATCCCTTGCGCAAGCGCAAACTCCTTTTGAATCGCTCAGAAATCGTTAAACTCATTGGTAAAGTTCAACAAGAGGGTTTAACCCTGATCCCTACTAAGATCTACCTCAAGCATGGCTTAGCCAAAATTGAGCTCGGTGTCTGCCGTGGGAAAAAGAATTATGATAAGCGTCAAGACATTGCCGAACGGGATGCGAAGCGTGAAATTGAGCGGCATTTCCGAGATAAAGGAAACTTGCGTTAGATGAAGTTTTAACTTCATCTAATGCTTAGTTGACTTATCCAGGGCTTAGCGCCACTTATCTCCTGATCAAGAAGCCGGAGTAGTAGTGGCGGTTAGCAATGGACAAAGGTAAGGGCTATTAATTAACTAGGAAGTTAATAATAGTTAGTGAATCTCCAGGAAGCAAACCTGGGGATTTTATTTTTCTTAAAGCATCTTAATAATAATTAAAATTTTGAAGGGAAAAAATGCACACAATAATGACAAGAAAAAACTTTCTGGTAGAATAGTAAATATATTCAGAAATCTCTAGTGATTTACATCTCCCTGAAAGGAAGCGTTGTGTTATGATTGAACAAATATTTACGAATATCTTTAAGATTGATATCCCGCTCCCTAATAATCCCTTGCGGGCAACCAATTCCTACTTTATAAAAGGAGACAAGCGAAATCTTCTTATAGACACCGGCTTTAATCAGCCTGAATGCAAAATGGCTATGGCTCAGGCCATTAAGGACCTGGGTTTTTCAATGGATGATACAGATATTTTCATTACCCACATCCATGGCGATCATTCCGGGCTAGCAGGTTATTTGGCGCGTCCAACTAATACGGTTTATACGGGAGAATACTGTGCCAAGTCTTTGCTAGGAAATTCCGGGAGTGGTCTTAGCAGTTTCTTTGATGATTTGATTAAACAAAGCGGACTAAAAGATATTAGTATTGCTGCCCACCCTGGCTATACCTATGCCAGTGAGCTTGTGGAAAAGGTAAGCATTGTTCAGGATGGGGATATTTTAACCGTTGGTGAATTTACTTTACGATGTATTGAAACCTCCGGCCATGCTCCGGATCATTTTTGCCTCTATGATCAAGACCATAAACTATTATTTTCCGGCGATCACATCTTGGGGAAAATTACTCCAAACAATACAATTTGGGCACCCCCCTGGATGATTACGAAGGATTATCTAGGAGAGTATTTCCGGAGTTTAGATACAATCGAGAAATTGGATATTGACCTCATTTTTCCTGGACATCGTTATATCTTAGACAACGGAAAACAAAGGATTAAGGAACTAAAGGACCATCACCAACGAAGGTTAGAGAATATTTTAAACATAGTCGCTGAGGAAAGTATGTCAGGTGCTCAGGTAGCCAGCAAAATGAAATGGGATCTTTCAATTAAATCCTGGGATGATTTTCCCCCGGCGCAAAAAATATTTGCCACGGGCGAGGCCTTAGCCCATTTAACCCATCTAGCACACAAAGGCATTATGGTTAAGGAGCTGGTGGATGGGGTAGTTTATTATTCACGGGCCTAGACGGATGAAGGGAGACCGCAGGTCTCCCTTACAAAATTGGGTTCAAATGTAGGGGCGGTCTTTGACCGCCAGGATTAAGAGGTTAGGCACTTAGAGATATCATTCTCAAGTGTCAAATTTTTGCCTTACAATGTCGAAAGTTGTCGAAACGAATGAAGTTGTGTTATAATTAGAATAAAGCCAAACAAGAAAAATTTAAACTATTAAGTGAAGATATTAACAAAAATTAATATTTAAGAAATGTTTTCTAAATAGAATTCTCGGTATTGATTTGTTAGTATTTACACAAAGGCCTTGGTTGCTTCGTAATTTCCATACTGCAGTTTTAATGAAGGAGGAAGAATTTATGGGAAACATTCTTGATGGTGTTATAAGTAAAGAGTTTAGCCGCAGGAATTTTCTTAAAGCCAGTGCTATTGGCGCGGCAAGCTTAGCATTGCCCGGTTGCAGCAGTAATACGCTTACTGACGCAGGAGTTAACGCAGACATTGCCAATAATGAGGGTGAATGGGTTACCGCAGCTTGCTGGCACAACTGTGGTGGCCGTTGTTTAAATAAGGCATTAGTGGTTGATGGAGTAGTTGTCCGTCAAAAAACTGATGATACCCATCCCGACTCTCCGGACTATCCACAGCAAAGGGGCTGCCATCGCGGGCGTTCTCAAAGACATCATGTATTAGGTGCGGATCGCATTAAATACCCCATGAAGCGGAAACATTGGGAACCCGGTGGCGGAGATAAATCTTTACGTGGCAAAGACGAATGGGTTCGTATTTCTTGGGATGAGGCCTTAGATCTTGTCGCTGGGGAATTAAAGCGCATTAAAGAACAATATGGGAATAAATCAATTCTTGGCACAAGCAGACTGCTGAACTTCTACGGCGGCGGTCTCGTCAGATGGGGATCATCTTCATCCGGTGCTTGGGGCGTCGTTCAAGAGTGCATGACCGGTTTATTTTCTTGGAAGTCCAATGACAGACTGGATTGGAGAAACGCCAAGCTTATCGTGTTGTGGGGAGCTAATCCCGCCCGCTCTAGCCTCGGGAATCCGACTTACAACCTCATGCAGGCTAAAAAGGCCGGCGCAAAAATCATCGTTGTGGATCCTTTTGTCACGCCAACAGTAAAAAGTTTAGGTGACAAATATATTCCTTGCCGACCTGGAACGGATACTGCACTACTTCTGGGCATGGCTTATCACATGATTGAAAATAATCTTCAAGATCAAGAGTTCTTAGATCGTTGTACCGTAGGATTCGATAAGGATCATATGCCGGAAGGTACAGACCCTAAGGAGAATTTCAAAGATTATGTTATGGGTACCTATGATGGAGTTCCCAAAACCCCGGAATGGGCTTCTGAAATCTGTGGAACGGACCCGAAGATTATTCGAGAATTTGCAACTGAAATTGCCACAACTAAGCCTATGATTTTCACTTCTTCCTTTGCTCCTGCCCGTACCTACAGAGGACAACAATTCTGTCAGGCATTTCTTACCGTTGGTTGGATGACCGGAAACGTTGGAAAACCTGGTGCCGGAGTTTGGACCATGAACTATGCGGCTGGTCAGAGCTATGGAGGAAAAACTCTTGTCAAAGCTGGAGGCGGTGGTCTTCCCCCTGCGGTCAACCCTCTATTCCCGGATACAACCTACGGACCGTATGATGGCTACCGTTGGGCTAACCCAACTAATCCCGATGCCAATGGTATGGCTTATTGTGAAACCTATGACGCCATTTTAAATGGTGAATACACCGGGACCAACGGACGAGGGAAAGTTCCTTGTGATATTCGCTTAATTTGGTTGGTTCGTGACGGATATGGCTATAATTTCCTCAACCAATCCTCGGATATCAATAAGGGAATTGAAGCATTCCGCAAAGTAGACTTTGTTGTAACCAATGATATTGTCCTTTCATCCATCTCAAAGTATGCAGATATTGTTTTACCCGCAACGACGGAGTGGGAAAAGGAAGGAAAAATTTATCAGGGAAATCCGGAATCAATCTTCATTGCCCAAAAAGTTATCGAACCACTTTTTGAAGCTAAAACAGAAGAATGGATGGATTGTGAGCTAGCGAAACGTCTGGGGATGGATCCCGATGAAATTTACCCAATAAGTAAGAAACAACAATTATTCAACAGCCTTGCCGGAGCTCAAGTAATTAAAGAGGACGGAGAAAATTACGAATCCCTGGTAACTATTACTGATCAAGATATTCAAGAATGGGGCGTCAAAGGTGAACCGCAAAAAGGTAGGATTGCCCTAGACGACTTGGTTAAACAGGGTGTTTACCAAGTACCGAGAACACCCGGTGACAAACTTACAGTGATTCAAGGAGCGGATTTTGTAAAGGATCCACAAGCTCATCCTTTGACAACAAAAAGTGGCAAACTGGAGATTCACTGTCAAGCTTTATCGGATAAGATAGCTGCCTATGGATTAACGACAGTACCGCCCATTGCTAAGTATGAAGCGCCCTTGGATGGATACGAAGCTACTTTTAAAGACTGGAAAAGTAAAGTGAAAGGGGAATATCCCTTCCAGCTTGTGACCATACACTATGGAAGACGTTCTCATTCCACCTACGATAATATTCCCCAGCTTAGAGAAGCCTACCCTCAAGAGTTTATGATGAATACAAGGGACGGGAAAG
>NZ_CEVWNY010000116.1:0-9136 GCF_982384815.1 Desulfitobacterium sp.
GGCTAAAGGATCAAGTATAAAGGAAGAAGTAGCTTTTTCTTGAATTACAACGGTATCACCAAAGTCGAATACAAGGCGATTAGTGGAAGCAAAAATTCGCTTTGGTGTTTCGGCAGGTTGGCGAGGGGAAATACCGCTTACCTTAAGGGCTTCATCTAAACCGGTCACAAGTAGGTCCGGGTTTTTATCGATAATCTTATAATCTTGGGGAGGATTATAGGCGAAGAATTTTTCGGGTAAGGTGGTATTTGGTTCAAGACTTACATAGATGTAGGTTGTTTGCAGGGATTTTTGCATAGCCGTTTGAAGTTGAATGGGTAGATGAGTTTCCCGATCGATCCAGAGAGAATAGGGAAGTCCGCCGGGGGGCTGAATTTCCAGATGGGTTGCAGCCCGTCCCGCGACAGTCTCTTCCCCGATTATTTGGTGTGGATAGAGTAAGGCTTTGGCAGCTTCTTGGCGAAGATCAAAATCATGGGGATCAAGGTAGATGGGGAGAAGGGTGATTTCCTTAGTAAGAGGGTTTGCCAGCCAACGGGTTTCCCCATTGTTCACTGTCAGAATTCCATCCTTGGTTTTAGTTGCGTATTTTTCACCCTCCGACCAAATTTCTGTGCGGGTTAAAACTTGACTCTCGCCGGCGGCATTAGTGCTAACCTTTTCGAGGATGCCGTGGTAGTTTTCCAGCTTGTTGACGGATTTTTCCATGGCTAAAACAATTTTTTGCTCGGGGCCGGACCAAGGAGAAAACAGGAGCAAGAAAACAAGCAGGCTCGCCACCAAGCCGGCCCAGGGGATGAATTTCTTGCTTAATGAGGACCGGGAACGGGTATCTGAAGATATTTGATTCAAATGATGTTGGTTGTCTTGTGTTTTTGGTTCAAGTTTACGCCAGAGACCGGTAATGAATTCCTCACTGGGTTCCGCTTGCGGGCTTTGATTTTTAATCATCTGCGCTATAGCTTGAAACTCACTAACTTCGGTATTTGTATTTTGTTCAGGCGTGTGTCCTTGGTTAAGTTCATTAATATAATTATCCAGTACTTCCTCATTAGAAATAGGGGGCTCTTGGGGATTTCTTTTCATAACAAGTCTCCTCCTTTCTCTTTGTTGTCGCGGATCAAAGCCCGTAAGGCTTGCAAGGCTCTATATTGTAGTCCGCGAACGGCACTTTCACTGCGACCTATCCGGATGGCGGTTTCTTTGCGTGAATAGCCTTGCATAATGCGGAGCTCCAATATTTGCCGGTAGTCAGATGGAAGCTGACTCATTAGCTCTTGGACGGCAGCTTGATCCAACCACTCTTCTTCCGGCGATGGGGACTCTTGAGGAATGACCTCCTCAAGGTGATCTGGGGCTAAGCGTTGGTGTCGATAACGATCTATAATGAGATTCCGGGCAACTTGTTTAAGATAGGCATAGGGGGGCAGGTCTTCTCGCCGTTGCCCTAGACAGCGCAAATAGGTCTCTTGGGTGATGTCTTCTGACTCTTCACGGTTTTGTACTTGGGAGTAAATGAAACGGTATAGCTTGGTTACCGTTTCCCGATACCAGATCTCCACATTTTCACCTCCCTCACTAACTTAAACGGTTAAAAGAGGAAAACATCACGTAAATTTAAAACTTTTTTCCTTTGCTCAGCGTCTATATAGTGTAAGAAGGATATCCTTTTTAGAATGAAGTGCACTTCAAAGGAGTCAGAAATGGTGTTTAAGCAAAAGCTAACTTGTGAGTTGGAAAGCTACCTGCTATCCAATCAAGAGCTTATTTATCGGCTAGCTTACAGCTATGTTAAAAATCCGGAGGACGCTTTGGACATTGTCCAAGAGTCCATGGTTAAAGCGATTTCTTCCGTAGGCCTATTGAAAGATTCCCAGAGCATGAAAACTTGGGTTTATCGCATTGTCGTTAACACTGCCTTGGATTTTTTGCGCAAGCAAAAGCGGGTAATTGTAGTTGATCAAGAGACCCTCAATTCCTATAGCGATTCCGCCTCGGGGGTTGATGAGTATCCCGATTTGGACTTAGCCAAGGCAATTGAAGAATTGTCCCCCACGGAGCGAACGAGAATTGTACTTAGGTACTATGAAGATCTCAAGATTGAAGAAGTTGCTTATATTTTAAAGGAAAATGTGAATACCACAAAATCCCGGCTCTACGGAACACTAAAAAAACTCCGTTTACAGATGACAGAGCCCCTACAGGAGGTTGAACATGGATAACAAGGATTTAAATAACTTAAAAGAGGAATATATTAATGTCTCGATTCCGGAGGAACTAGATCAAGCAGTGCATGAATCTATCGCCGCAGGTAAGAAAAAGAACCGGAACCACATGCTTTTACATCGGCTGGCAGCCGTAGCTGCCGGGGTTATGATTTTCGTTGGGGGAATTAATATCAGCCCCAGCATGGCCAGTGTTCTTGCCGATGTACCGGGAATGAAGAATTTGGTTCAAGTCCTCACTTTCAGAGATTATAAGTTTAACGATGGGATGCGTAGTGCCAATATTGAGGTTCCCGCTATCAGTGGCCTTGAAGAGTCCGGACTAGGTGCAGCCTTAAACCAAAAGTATCTGGAAGAAAATCAAAAGCTCTATGAACAGTTTATGGTTGAGGCTGAAGAATTGAAGAAGCTGGGGGACGGGCATCTTGGTGTGAATAGCGGTTATGTTGTCAAGACAGATAATGACAGACTGTTAGCAATCGGGCGCTATGTAGTGAATACGGTGGGTTCTTCTTCGACAGTATTCAAGTATGATACTATCGATAAAGTGGAACAAGTCCTCATCACTCTGCCAAGCCTGTTTAAAGATGATCAATACGTCCAGGTGATCAGTGAGTATATTGTTAAGGAAATGAATGCCAAAATGGATGCTGATCCGAACTTATTCTATTGGGTGGAAAGACCTGATCAGGAAATGTTGTTTGAACCCTTTAAACAAATATCCCCGGAACAGAGCTTCTATATTAGTCCTGATTACAAACTGGTCATTTCCTTTGATAAATACGAAGTAGGCCCGGGCTATATGGGAGTTCAGGAATTTGTAATTCCCACCGAAGTCATAGCTGACTTGCTGGTTAGTAATGAATATGTAAAGTAAAGCAAAAGTAATGGTACAAAAGAAGAGAGCCGGACTCATCGTTGAGTTTCGGCTCTCCTGCTGTTTAGTCCGGTAATGACAAAATGGTTAATAAGCATTGATGTTTGCCGTGGCATTCGCGACTTTAGTTGTACTAATAATCAACGGAAAGCAAAAGAGCAAGTAGCCCACCCCATTCCCATTGGGAGCTTCTTGCTCTGCATTGCCGCTCGCCGCGGCTGGTTGTACAGCCGGGATGTTGACGCATCCCTTTATAACCAAAGCGCTAACGACAGAATAACCAATCCGACTGCTCCCCCGGCAAAAAAGAGCATCCACCGCAGCAGTGTATTTTCTTGCTCACCAATTCCATATAGCGATGCTCCCAAAGCAACCCTTGCAGGACTGGCCATAGTGGAGTGAGAGGAACTGGTATTTTGGACAATACCGGCTAATTCTGGGGATATTCCTACTTGCATAGCAGTTTGCGTTTGTAGCTTTATGAACATCGCATTGGAACTGGCATTGCTTCCCGTGAGAAAACCTCCCAATCCCCCGATCACCGGAGAGATCAGTAAAAATCCGGTTCCAAACAAGTTACCCAATGTGCCGGCAACCTCTGTTACCATTCCTGCAGCAGACATGACTTCGGAAATACTGATAAAAGCAGTGGTTGAAACTGCAAAAGGAATCCATTGTTTAATTGTACTTCGAAGGGCTTGCCAAAGCGTATCTCTTTTGATGCCGAAGATAAAAACTGTACAGACACACGTGATGAACAGCCAAAACCCCGGGGAATAAAGCAAAGCCAAGGAGTAAGAAAACCTGGGGACTTGGATAACCAGATGAGTCTCTAAGAATTTCTTAAGCGGAGTAAATAACCGAGTCGTTAAGACCATAACGGTCAACAAAATATAGGGACTGAAAACGCGTAAAAGGGAGCGTCCGGCAAAAGACTTGTTTTTTATAAGCAAAAAACCTACTCCCATAGTTAACAAAGCACTTAAGACTCCGGCTAATTCCACAGCCCCTAAGGCATTAAATAAGAGCAGAAATCCCACAAAGCTAAGGGAAAATAGAATACCCTCTTGCCATTTTTTCTTTACCGCTTCCCAGCCACCGGCGACAAAAATTGCCCCAAAGATAAAATAAGTAACCGGCAACACACTTAAAAAGGCCGTTCCCAGTCCTAATCCTTGTAGGTCAACTCCGCCCAGTTCCGCACCAATTATCGTCCCTATGCTCATTGCCCCCCAAGGAATGGCCATCAGACTTATTAGTCCCAATAAAATGGCTTTAAACACCGGATATCCTAAAGCAATAAAAATTGGGGTAACCATCATAACTGCAACACCAAAACCACTGGTGGATTCGATAAGCGGAGATAGTCCTGCCACCAAGATCAGAACTTGTAAAATACGGTCATCAGTGGCTTTAGCTATACTAGAAGCAATATCTTTAATTGCTCCCACACTATTCAACAGATTAAAAAGGAGAATACCAAAAAAGAGCACGTAGGCTACAATTAAAGCGATAAGAAATCCATGCCAAGTTGCCCAAAGAGCTTCCTCCCCAGCTAGCCGAAAGCGGGGAAATATGAAGATTAATAAAATAGTGTAGATATATGTATATAGTCCTGCCCGTAAGGAGGTCTGACGCAGAAAGAATAGAATGGATAAGATTACCAAGATAGGTGATAAGGCAACGACAAAATCCACTTTATACACCTCGTTGTTTAGGAAGTCTAGCTTTACATCCGACAATTAATGATAAAAAAGATAAATTATATTATCAAAAACTGCTGGTGTTTGTCAACGGGGTCCCCATCGACCTGGGATTTTTGCCCGGTTTTCAAAGCAATGCTATAAGTCTTCCTAAAACTTGTAAGCAAAAGTTAAAATAAAAGAGAGCCGAACTCTTTCGGGAGGGTTCGATTCTCTAGCAATATAATCGGGTAACGACAAGATATCAATAATTAATGGTAAAATTAATAGGAGATTGTGGTATAATCGCAGTGTACAAGCTACTCTTATAGTATTAATACTTAAAGGAACGCAAAAGAGCAAGTAGCCCATCCTTAGCAGGAGCTATTTGCTATAACCTTTGGTTGCCGCTTGTCGCGGCAGGTTGTACAGCTGGGATGTTGCTGCATCCCAGTTTTTAATTATACGCTTTTAGTGATGCCCCATACCATGTAGAATCTGCAAGGAATTAGCTTTTGTGGAGTTTTCTTATTTAAAGGTTTATAAATTATTAAAGGATTTGTCCCGAGGGGATGGTATAATAATAAGAATGACTAAATATTGTAAAATTCTTAATAGCAAAGGATGAAGATCAACGGCCGGAAAAATCGGCAAGGAGAAAATGATAGCGGATTATAGGCAAGCACTAGGTACATCATAACGGAAAGTGTAGGTTCAGGGAGATAGGCATCTTGCGGAGTTTATCCTATATTCAATCGAACTTATGGAGGGTTGATATGATACTTCTGGAGAATGTAAGTAAAGAATTTGATACAGGTTTCGCGTTGAAGAATATCACGCTTAAAGTAAGTCAAGGTGAGAAAATTCTGGTATTTGGCCCTAACGGGGCAGGGAAGACCACTTTCTTAAAAATTCTGTCCTGCCTGATCACTCCCTCGTCCGGAAATATAAAGATTATGGGGTACCCACCGTCCATGAGAACAAAAATATTGGGAAGGGTAGGTTTTGCTCCTCAGTCAGGCCATATGTATGAGTCTTTGACCATAAAACAAAACCTTGAGTTTTATGGCAAAATGTACGGAATTGATAAGCCGGAGCTTGAGGAAAGAATCAATTGGCTGCTGGCTCAGTTTAATTTGACCATGAAGCTAGACAGTAAAATCTCACAGCTATCAAAAGGGATGAGACAGCGGCTTCTGATCGTCAAGGCTTTACTCCATAAACCCCAGCTATTGTTCCTTGATGAACCCTACTCCGGGCTTGACTTGGAATCCTCCGAATATCTGCACAGCTTTCTAGATTCAGTGGGGGATAAGACGGTTGTGACTGCTACCCATGATTTTAATACTGAGATTCAAGAAGGACAAAGGATTATCATCTTTAATCAAGGTACCATCGTATTTGATGATAGATGGCAAGATAATATAAAGACCTTTAAAGATTTCTATAGATGGAAGGTGGGGCAATGATCAGACAAGCCTTAGCACTAGCTTACAAAGACCTTCAGATTGAAGCAGGGAAAAAGAAGTTGTTTACTTCCCTCATCTCTTTATCTTTCACTTTGATTTTTCTGGCGAGTCTTGTTTCGGCGAAGATCCCCAGCTCTAAACCCGAAATGGCTACCCTAACTCTTTGGTTGATTCTCGTCTATCTACTCTTTCAGACTCTTAATAGATCTCTGGCTATGGAAGATGAAGCAGGCTGTTGGGATGCCTTGTTTTTATGTCCAATTTCCCCAAGAGTTATATTTTTAGGTAAATTTATTTACAATGTTCTATTAGTCATCATAGTAGAGCTTATCACCTTTCCTTTTATTATTCTGTTTTTTAACCTCCCTTTATCTATGATCCAGATTCTTGTTCCTGCGCTTCTAGCAACAGTGGGCTTTGTAGCTGTTGGTTTATTGGTCTCCTTGTTTTCGCTGAAAAGTAGTGGAAGGGAGTTATTGTCCAATGTTGTCTCACTTCCCTTATTCTTACCAGCCCTTTTCATAGGTCTCAGTATGACGGTTGATATTGCCAAGGGAGCCGGTCTGCTGGATCTTTGGAGGCAAATGCTTTTTCTTTTTCTATATGATGCATTCTTTTTAGTTGTTTCCTACATAGGCTTTGATGCAAACTATATAGAGTAAACTCGGAATGGAGAGAAGAAAGTTTTGAATTGACTTTACGGGAACCATAAGAAGATAGGGGCTGTTGCACTGAACAGCCTCACTTTACATTAATAGCAGCTAGCTTGTCCCAAAATCCCAAGCGCTTGGGATTTTGGGACAAGCTGTATCAATAGCCCAAAGGTGAGAGGGGAGTATGTACCTCGTGAATTTCATGCAGTATAATGAATGACGGAATCTATCCAAGAATATTAAATAAGCAAATATAATCATCGAATTGGAGCGGATTATTTGGATAATAAGCAAGAGTGGAAGAAGAATATCATTTTGTTCCTATCAAGTCAGACTATATCCTTGTTTGGGTCATCCTTAGTGCAATTTGCTATTATGTGGTATATCACCTTAGAAACCCAATCAGGTATAATGATGACCATCTCGATTATCTGCGGCTTTTTGCCAACTTTTTTCCTCTCACCTTTTGCCGGGGTATGGGCGGACCGCTATGATCGGAAAAAGCTGATAATATTATCCGACTCCCTGATCGCCATCTCAACACTGATCCTAGCTATTTTATTTTTTGCGGGATACAATATGTTGTGGCTCCTTTTTGTCATGTCAGCCATCCGCGCCTTCGGAGCGGCTGTCCAGATGCCCGCTGTAGGGGCCTTCATTCCACAACTGGTACCTGGGGATAAGCTGACCAAAGTAAATGCGACCAATACAAGTATTCAATCAGCGGTAATGATGGTGTCACCAATGCTTAGTGGTGCACTATTTACTGTGACGACCATTGAAATGATCTTCCTGATCGATGTCATTACCGCAGCGCTGGCCGTTTCGGTCTTATTGCTGTTTTTGCACGTGCCGGCCCATCGGAAGGCTCAGGAAAAACAATCCATAAGCTATTTTGAAGATCTAGGTAAAGGGCTCAAGTATATTAAAGAGCATGCCTTCCTCAAAAAATTCTTCCTATTCTGTGCCGTATTCATGCTTTTAGCCGCACCGGCTGCCTTTTTGACGCCGTTACAAGTGACACGGACCTTTGGCAGTGATGTATGGCGTCTGACAGTTATTGAAATGACTTTTTCCGTTGGCATGATGTTGGGTGGAATTCTAATGGCTGTTTGGGGAGGTTTTAAAAATCGGATTCATTCCATGACTTTGGGAACCCTTCTCTTTGGTGCTTGTACCGTTGCCCTAGGGCTGGTCCCAAACTTTTGGATTTACCTTGTTTTCATGGCTTTTGTAGGGATTGCTATGCCTATTTTTAATACGCCTGCTACAGTACTCTTGCAGGAGAAGGTTGAGCCGGATTTTCTCGGGCGTGTGTTCGGAGTTCTGTCTATGATTTCCAGCACCATGATGCCCTTGGGAATGCTCGTCTTTGGACCTTTAGCGGATATTGTTAAAATCGAAATACTGCTGATTGGTACAGGTGTATTGATGTTTCTGGAAAGCTTTTTCCTTATAGGTAGCAAGGCCTTGGTTGAGGCCGGAGCGCCATCGTCCGAGAGGACAAATTAATTACTATTATAGATACTTTCTTTAAAGGCTTGGGTTCTCCATATTACGGGAGGACCCAAGCCTTAGTGATTTGCGTTACTTTAACTCGTTATATGATTTCGTTAATCAGACCTATAGCACTCAAAGCCACTAAGACAACAAAGGCCCCTAAGAACTGGTCAATTCCATTGAAGGACGATCAAAGGGACTGGGGGAGAGAAACGAGGCGAATCTTGCTACAACAATTATTTGCTGTTATAGCGAATATTTAAAATCTGTATGGAATAGAGCACCAAGTAAAGGGGTATTTTTGTGTTTAAAAATATTGGAAAATATCGGGGGGGAGTTATTTCTAATAAATTCATGTCGCATATCCAGGAAGTATGCAATTATTTGAAACTTTACGACTTCGGTAGTATTTTGTAACATTATTAGTGAAAGTGGTATCAATCATTTTGATGCCGCCCAGAAAGGAGGAATAAACAGAATTAATTGTGGGATACCTGGTCCGTTTATCAATTAAGAAAGGGGTGCATAAATGAAAAGGTTTACAGAAAAGGCTTGTGCATTAGCGCTTGCGACCGTTTTCATGCTGTCAAGTAGTGTCGCTCCGGTTTTGGCGGCAGATGATGCCTTGAGAAAGGCGCCGGCTAAAGATGCAGCATTAGTTACCGGCCTCGAAGGCTTTAAAAATGTAACGAGTAAAAACTGACTTGGTAAAGATGTGGGAATGCAAGAA
>NZ_CEVWNY010000117.1:0-8952 GCF_982384815.1 Desulfitobacterium sp.
TTGGAAAGCTGACCGGGCCCTCATCGATCCCTGCTGTGGTACAGGTACTATTCCTATCGAAGCTGCAATGATTGCTCTTAATCGGGCTCCAGGCTTGAAGCGGGAATTCGTTGCTGAGGCCTGGCCTAATATCAAGGAAAAATACTGGCAACAAGCCCGTGAAGAAGCCGAGGATCTCTACAATCGCGATCTTGAGCTCCATATTTATGGTTCGGATATCGACCCCAAAGCCCTTCAGTTGGCCCGTGCCCACTGTGAGGATGCCGGTCTTACGGATAAGATCTTCTTCCAGCGCCTCCCGGCAGCAGAAGTACGCTCCCGTTTCCAATACGGCCACCTGATTACCAACCCGCCCTATGGAGAGCGCTTAGGTGAGCAAGAAGAAGTACAACAGCTCTATAAAGATCTGGGGGAAACCTTCAAGAGCTTAGAAACCTGGTCCTTACATATGATTACCACCGATAAGCACCCCGAACTTCTGATCGGCCGCCGCTGGGATAAGAGCAGAAAGCTTTACAACGGCCGCTTGGAGTGCCATTACTATCAGTTCTTTGGTCCCAAGCCACCGAAAAGGCCTCGGGATTCCGAAGAAGCGGATAGCAATTAGGGAGATTATGATCATCAGCACTTAATAATACTAAAAGATTCGTAACTCAATAACAGAATCCTACCTTTTAGCATAATATTATTTAAGCAACTAATTTGGGAGGCATTATAATGATTAAACCAACAATGTTTGCTCCCGATTTCGCCGCCGACGCCTATTTCTTAGGAAATAGAACTACAATTACATTGAGCAACTATAGAAAAGACTGGGTTGTTCTGTTCTTTTACGCTAGTGATTTTACCTTTGTTTGACCGACCGAATTGGCAGCCGTGGCTGCCCACCACCAATCCCTTGAGCAATTAGGTGTTAAGGTACTCGCTATTAGTACGGATAGTGTATTTTCACATAAAGTCTTTGCCGAAACTTCTCCTTCCGCAAGGACTATCCAGTATCCATTACTCTCCGATAGATCACACCGCATCTCTCAGGGGTATGGAGTTTTGAGAGAGGAATTAGGGTTTTCATTTCGAGCAACATTTATTATTGCGCCGGGTGGGGAAGTGAAATACTCCTGTCTGTATCCCCCTGAAGTAGGACGCAATGTAGTAGAAATAATTCGTGTGATTCAGGGACTACAGTACGAAGATGCAACCGGGTTAGGCGTTCAGTCCGGCTGGTATCCAGGGCAATTGGGCATAAGGAGAGACTTTAGCTTGGTAGGTAAAATATGACAGAGGAGATGTAATGCGGGCACAATAGCGTCGGCGGGAAGATTTCCCGTTTATACTTACCTAAGTAAAGAGATATAGAAAAAACCGATTAGCAAAACGCTATATCGGTTTTTTGACTAAACAACGCCTTTTGGTGTAAAAAATTAAGCTAAGCACAAATCTTCATTGAGGTGGTAAATGGCACTGGTGTACTTATCACGATCAATGACAAATTGCATATTGACCTGACGGAGGGATTGGGCTATGCAGTTTACGTTAATATGATTTTTTGCCAAACTGCTACTTGCACGCGCTAAAATATTAGGAACAGCGATATTCGATCCGATCACACAGACGATGGCCGCGGGCAGGATAGTGACGGTCTGATAGGTCGCTTTCAATTCCGATACAAGATCTTCTGATAAGTCATGCTCCCAGATTACCATTGAAATGCTATTGGCGTTAGTTGCCTTCATAATATAGCTTATGGAGTGCTTCATGAACATCTCCATGATTTGCTTATCATAACCCGCTTCGCCAACCATTAGGGAGTCATGGATTTCCACCACTACTACCTTATCCGAACCGGCAATGATCTCGATCTTGGCCTCGGGACCGATATAGTCTTTGGAGATTAAGGTCCCCGGATGATCCGGCTCGAAGGTGTTTTTCAAACGCAGGTTGATTCCCGCCATTTCCAAAGGCTTGGAAGCGTTGGGATGAATGGCTTCCATGCCGATATCCGCTAATTGATCGGCTACATCATAGTTGGTCCGCCCTACGGGGATAGCTTTTTCCACACCGACTATCTTGGGGTCGGCGGAGGATAAATGAAACTCTTTATGAATAATGGCTTCGTCGGCATGAAGATGAGTGGCAATCCGGGAGAAGGTTATCTCTGAATAGCCCCGCTCGAATTCACGCATAATCCCCTCTTTCCCCTTAGTATACCCGGTAACAATGACAATCTCCTTAAAGGGATCCACATTCCGGAAAGACCTTTCGATACGCTCATTGATGGTTAACTGACGGGAATCACGGAGGCCCGTTAAATCTACAAGTCGGGCCGGTACGCCACGGTTCTGCAGTATATTGACCGAGTTAAAAGCGGAATGAGCTTCACCTAAAGAAGCCAACAGCTCTCTAGCTGCAGAAAAGATATTCTCCCGGTCCACATAGCCGGAGGCGATGATTTCGTGCATACTATGGAGGTAAGATTTAGTCTGGTTGATCCGCTCCGTCAAGAACTCCCTGGCAGCTTCATAATCCAGGCCAATTTTCACAAATCCTTCATTTATCTGAAGCAGATCCTGCAGCAAAACATCCAAAGCTTCTTCACAGTCTTCGCCGCTAATAAAGTGGCGATAGATCCCTGGGGCTTTGGTCTTTTTATCTTCCAAAAGTTTATTGGTGACTCCGGCATAGGCAGAGACCACAAATACTCTACCAAAACTAAAACGTGGTGAATCCGGCTCCCCAATAATATTCTTCAATACATCTTCGAATTGGGACATTGAAGTGCCCCCGATTTTTTCTACTGTTAACATATTACACCTCATTAACCACTCGTAAAATCTGTTAAATAACAATATCCATTATTATAATACAGACCCATGCGGTCAACAAGATTAAATTTCACATCCCCGATTCCTTCCTGAAGGATCAAATGATAAAATCCAAACATGCGCAGAGATCCCCCATGACTTTGAAGGAGTTAAAGCAAGCCCATTTTTTGATGCCATTGATATACATACCCCCCCTGCTTCAAAAGAATATCTTAACAGCTTAAAAGAGCTTGAACAGCTAACCCGCAACCACATCTCGTTTTTTGAGCCATAAGACAGCAAACACAATGCAGACAGCCAGATAAAAAAGGCTGCTCAGGATATACTGTTCAATACTGCACTGCATAGCTCCATCCGGCCTATTGGCACGCATACCCAAACTTAAAAGTGAATACGGAAACCATACTCCGTATCCTTTTGCCAGGGCCGCCAACCCTGCTACCCCTCCGATCAGTGCAATTCCAACCGGTACGGCGAAGCTTCGAATCACAAGGGAGAAGCAAAGCTGTATGGCACAGATAACAATTCCCCCCACCGCGCCAAATAGAAGCCAAGTTAGAAGCTCCGGCGGAATTGGTGCGGTCAGCCCCGAAAGCTTGCCGGAAATCACAAACAGTACGCCGGTCCATATCTGAGTCAGCAGCACCATAATGGCGGCAGCAAAGAACTTGGCGAGATAGATTTGTGAAACCGGAACGGGCACCGTCATGATTGCATTCCAGTTGTGGTTTGTATGCTCCAGACGGCAGAGGTAGGAAGAGTAGACACCTATGATTGCCGGAAGAAAGAAATAGCAGGTAAACAAGGTGTGCTGTGTCCACAGGCTGTACCACTGATTCTGCAGAATACCTACATTCATCCGGTAGTTAAAGGTACCTATAACCGCTGGAATTATTGGAAGTATGATAAAAGCAAGCCAGACCGGACTGTGGAGCAGCTTCATCCGTTCGGCTCGAAGTATTCTAATAAACAAGGTTCACATCTCCTTTCGCACAAACAACCCACGGCCTATAATGTAAATCACACAGAACATTACCGCCAAGGCGATAAATCCTGACCAGTCAATCGGTACATAGTAATAATCAGTAATGCGCGTCGCCCTGTCCCAATCCATGCGGACAAACATCAACACGCCGTAATACCCCCAAAGAAGAAACCTTGCAAAGTTTTGAGGTAAATACATAATAAAAAGACCGGCGAATCCGCCGATAAGCCCCACAGTAAGCGGCACCATCTGATTGACAAACAAAAGCGACAGTACCTGCTGCAACAGCAAAATGGTCAGGTTTACAGCCGTGGTAAAGAGCAGATAATAGCCAAGCATTGAAAAGGGCGCACCGCCTGCAAAGCCTTTAACATATCCAGCAATTATGATGATCAGAAGCTGAAGAACCGCCGCCGAAAGCATGTACAGCGCACCGAACAGAAATTTGGCGTCGAACAGCTTCCCAGCGGGCATCACGGTTTCCAGAAGCTTGAGGGTCTGCCCCTTATGCTCCACGTTACAAAGCCGCGAGGCTACAACAGCGGCAATGACCGGCATCATGATCGAATTTAACATAGGAAATTGGTATAGCAAATATGCCCATCCCTGCTGCAGATTCCGGGCATCCATATAAGTAAGCGCCCAAAGAGCCCAGAGAAGCTGTACGAGAATCAAAGCACCAACGATTAGCCATACCCTTTGGCGACGGGTCTTTTGGAATTCCATAGCCAATGCTTTCATTACAGGCTCACCGCCGTTCCTGTCAACTCGAGGAAAATATCCTCGAGGCTTTTATGCCGCTCCTCGATTCGCACAACGCCGATATTATTTTCATAAAGCCGGGAAAGATGGCCTGCAAGCTCTTTATCAGCAAGCTCCGGAAGCAAAAGATAGTCCTCCAGCTGCCGACAGGAAACGCTCTGTTCACCAAGTATTTTGGCGGCTGCCGCGTTGTTGAAGGTGCGGATAGCGATGCTGTGTCTGCTCCTTTCATGGAGTGAGGATAAGCTGTCCTGAAAAACAAGCTCTCCCTTGTTGATGATTCCGACATTGGTTGCGATTTGGTCGATTTCACTGAGCAAATGACTCGAAACCATCACCGTCATGCCGTACTGCTGCGGCAGAGAGCGGATCAACTCGCGCATTTCCTGAATACCTGCCGGATCGAGGCCGTTTGTCGGCTCATCTAAAATCAAAAGCTTCGGGCTTCCTAGAAGCGCACAAGCGAGGCCAAGGCGCTGCTTCATACCCATTGAATACTGTCCCACCCTTTTCTCCTTCTGTTTTTCCAGGCGGACGATTTGCAACACCCGGTCAATGTCCTTATCCGGAACGCCTTTGAGTGTGCTGATAATTTTTAAATTCTCGGCTCCGGTCAGGTGACCGTAATAGCTGGGCGATTCGATCAAAGAACCGACATCTTTCAGTATTGCTAGCCTGTTCCGGCTGTTTACCTGTTTGCCGAACACATTAATGTTCCCGGCTGTCGGTCTTGCCAGGCCCAGTATCATTTTCATTGTGGTGGACTTGCCCGCACCGTTAGGACCGAGAAAGCCGTAGACAATGCCCTCCGGTATTGCGAGATCCAAATCCTTTACACTCATAACCTTCCCATACTTCTTGCAGAGGCCGGTTGTAGTGATAATATCAGACATTATGATGTCCCTCCTTTTTTCAAACTAGGAACATCATAGCAAGGCTGTCTTAAATGAACCTGTACCCAAGCTTACATTTACCTTAAACTTGAGGAAAACGTCCAAACTTTATGTATTTTACTTTATAATGAACATGGTGATTATTATGAACGATATTTTTGACTGCAGGCTGCTGATCGTGGACGACGAGTCGGAGCTGCGTAGGATGGTGGCTGAAATATTGCGGCGGGAAGGCTTTAGGAAAGTCATTTCTGCCGCTACCTGCAAAGATGCGCGTCAGCTCTTTGCGGCCGAGAAGCCGGACGGTATAATTCTGGATGTAACACTACCGGATGGAGACGGTTTTTCGTTGATGCGTGAATTTCGGGCGGTTTCTGCCGTTCCTGTTCTGTTTCTTTCCGCACGGGACGAAGATGAAAACCGTCTGCTTGGTCTGGGACTTGGCGCCGACGACTATATAACAAAGCCATTTTTACCCCGGGAACTGACTCTGAGACTCCGTGCGGTGTTAAACCGTGCCTATTTTCCAATCGTCCTAAAACAAAACCCCAAGCCGGTCTTCCGTTTGGGCGAAACCAAGATAGACTTAAACAGCGGCATGGTCACAACTGAAAATAACCAGCTTACGCTAACCGCTAAGGAATTTACTTTGCTTGAAAAGCTGTATGAAAACCGGGGAAACATCGTTACCGGTGACAGCTTATGCCGTGCCGCATGGGGCGACGATCTGTATGGATATGAAAATACACTGATGGTTCATATTCGCCGTCTTCGGGAAAAGATCGAACCGGTGCCTTCTGACCCCCACTATCTTCTCACCGTGCGCGGCCTCGGCTACAAGCTAATAGGAGTTGAGGACAAATGAAGAGCATGATGAAAATTTTGTCTCGCTATGTGCTCTCGGCTGCCGGGGTCGCACTTATTTTGCTTGCCATTAATTTTATAGTGCTGGCAACATGGACGGTACAGAGTAGTAAAATAACGCAAAAGGATTATAGTGTCTCACAACTCGCAGACGGCTTGACCAAATCAGAGGTTGGTTACACCCTTTCCGAAGCAGCTCGTGAGACGGTTGAAAAGCAGTTTCAATGGGTTATGCTGCTGGACCGGGAGGGCAATGTGATATGGAGCGAGGATCTGCCCGGAGACGTACCTCTTAAGTATACCGTTTCTGATGTGGCGGGCTTTACACATTGGTATTTAAATGACTATCCGGTCTATGTCTGGCGGCATCCCGACGGTCTCTTTGTGTTGGGTAACGAAAAGGGCAGTGCTTGGAAACATAATATTGAAATGCCTCAAAGGGTAATGGATAACACTTTGGCGTGGATTCCGGCCATATTAGTATTAAACAGTGCCGCAGCCGTACTGCTCGCATTGCTTTTCGGCCTGCGGCTGTTTCGTTCCCTGAAGCCCCTTGCAAAAGGGATTGAAGACATGGCAGAAAAACTTCCGGTAGAGCTTTCGACTCATGGCCTTCTTGGCGATCTTGCCGCCGGAATCAATAAAACCTCCACGCAGCTAATAAATCAAGAGGCCGCACTCAACAAGCGGGACAACGCCCGTACAACCTGGATCGCCGGTGTATCCCATGATATCCGTACACCGCTCTCCATAATGATGGGCTATGCAAGCCAGCTTGAGGATGACTCTGAGCTGCCGCAGTCCAAGCGGGAACAGGCGGGCATCATCCGCAGACAGAGCGAACGGATCAAAACCCTGGTAAATGACCTGAACCTCGCTTCCAAGTTGGAATATGACATGCAGCCACTCCGGCGCACTTCCGTCACCTTGGCTCCGCTCTTGCGTGGTGTCACCGTCGATTTTTTGAATAGCGGACTTCCTGACAGCTATTCTATCGGAGTGACGATCAGCGAAAATGCGCAAAACACTTTGGTCTTCGGCGACGAAGAGCTTCTAAGGCGGGCTGTATCAAATTTGATTGCCAACAGCATTCAGCACAATCCAAACGGCTGCGCTATAAAGGTTAATCTGGAGAAAGATCTGGACAATTGCTCCCTTAACCTTTCAGATAACGGAACCGGATTCTCACAGGACATATTAGAGAATCTTAATAATCCCCCAAGCTCTGGTGAGCTTCAAAGCCATGGCTTAGGTCTAACCATTGTCCGGCAGATTATTAAGGCTCACGGAGGAACCACAGAATTTCATAATCTCTCCGGAGGCGGCTGTGCGGTTGTACTCTGCCTGCCCGTATGCACTATAGGCGTAAGTGGTCGATAAACTGCTTTTTATAATATTTTAGATGAGGTGCTGTTATGGCAGATTTCTTAATACAGTATGGTGAAATATTTTCCATCATTATGTTTTTTATACCACCGATTTTATCGGTTCTAATATTGTATTTTACCAACCGTAATTGGATATGGCTGTCTATTCCAATTACGATTGCGGTTGATTTATTAGTATGGGGAAAAGCAGTTTTTGAGTCATCACACAGAAGCATTGCACTTGTTTTTTTGATACCACAGATTGCAGTTGTTACGATCATTTCCATTGTGATTCTTTATTTAGAAAAACGTAGAAAAAACACAATCGGAAGCTGAAAAAATTCACCCTGCAACTGTCAGTTGCTAAGATTCCAAGCTCGCTTGGTCGACAGTCCTCCTCTTTTTTTGCTATACTACAAACAGTAAAGAGGGGTGTGTTTATGACATTAGGAGAAAAAATAGCAAAGCTCCGCACAGAACATCGCCTATCCCAGGGGGATCTTGCAGAAAAGTTAGGTGTTTCACGACAGTCCATTTCAAAATGGGAAACGGGAAACAGCATTCCCGATTTAGATAAACTTATCACTTTAAGTGAGTTGTTTGATGTTTCTCTGGATGCACTTGTGAAAGACCAAGATCCAAAAAAGAACATAGTTCCACAGCCGTCTGGACCTCATCAATCATCAGAAAAGTATCCGCCACGGAACATTGCAGGA
The DNA here is from genome assembly GCF_982384815.1 of Desulfitobacterium sp. Classification (NCBI taxonomy): domain Bacteria; kingdom Bacillati; phylum Bacillota; class Clostridia; order Eubacteriales; family Desulfitobacteriaceae; genus Desulfitobacterium; species Desulfitobacterium sp. Next base: position 8,410 of record NZ_CEVWNY010000117.1, read on the forward strand.
TGGATTTTGATGAGTATCGGATTACTCAGTGTGGTTTTGGGGTTTGCCCTCAATATGCTATTGGCAGTTTTAGGCGTTTACCTGATTCTATGCGGCACCATCTGTCTACTAGGGCAACCTAGCAATAGTGACAACCTCATCCAAAGCCTGTCCAAGAATCGACAACGTTGTCGATTCTTGGACAGGCCCTTATTTTTTACAGACTGTAACCCCTGGACAAGCAAAATCATAGGATATACGGACATGCCCGTTAAATGGTCTGTCAATGAGAACATGAAGGGAGTGAAAGTGATGGCCGTTGTAGCGAGACCTTTAGACTCGACACTGGTCGTAGTGTACCAGAGCGGAACCACCTCCACTGGTGCACCGGTAACCAGGCAGAAAAGCTAAAGTAGTATACGGTACAATGCCTCGGAACAAACCCTTTATGATGTGGCACAGGCTTTATTCAGTCTGTCGCTGCATCCGGTAATTGACGTAAATCTAAGGAAAAACCTCCACTTGAGCGATGAATAACTGGCGAAAAGAGCCAGATAAGAGAAG
>NZ_CEVWNY010000118.1:0-8896 GCF_982384815.1 Desulfitobacterium sp.
ATGCTCTGAAGCGACTGAACTTGAGGATATTTTCGTGATCTCTCCGGTTTCGCCTACTCCCTCAAAAGCCATACCTCCTACATGTTTGACAGCGACACGCATAAATACGCCCTCCTTCTCTCAGGTTTACTCTGCTATTTGGTCAAGTTATTTCACTGCATTCAGTATAACATAGTGCGGGGTCGGTATTTTTCCTGAGCATAAGGGTCGGACCTTTTTTCGGAGTAAGGATCAAACATCAAAAACAGAGGTGCTCAGATAGCGTTCCCCGGTATCCGGTGCTATGGCCAAATATTAATCCTATAGGATTAGCTAATTTTAAATTGATAAAAAAAGCCCCATCCACTCCTTAAGATATAAAATTAGTATGAATAACTTCTTCTTTCTCGGGGAATTGTACACCGGCCTTAATACCCGCCTCTTTGCACTTTAGGAACCAGGCCATATTTCTAGCCAATATTCGCATGGTCTGTAGACCTTCCAAATCCTTTTTGACATCTTCCGGTGTTCCACCGTGAACCATATTCCAATACCGGGAAGAGATCACAGGCATCTGGGAAATTGTGAAATACTTATTGAGTTGATCAAAAGCAGCAGTTGTGCCAGCCCTCCTAGCCGAAACAATGGCTGCAGCGGGTTTTAAGTAGAATGTCTTTCTGCCGGCATGGGAGTCTGCATAAAAGACTCGATCCATAAAAGAAGTTATTGCACCGCCCGCGGCTGCATAGTGGACAGGTGAACCAAAAACAAACCCATCTGCATCTTGGGCAAGATCAAGGAACTCATTGACAGAATCCGAGAATACGCAACGTCCAATTTTCGAACAGGTTTTGCAGGCTGTACACCCGGTTAAAGGCTTTGTTCCAAGCTGAAAAATTTGAGTTTCAATTCCTTCTGCGTTAAGGGTTTTAGCTATTTCCTCCAATGCAGTAAATGTGCAACCATGGGTATGAGGGCTGCCATTGACTAATATAACCTTCATCCATACGACCACCTTTCATGACACACAAAATCTCACATATTCAGGACACTTATCCTATTACTCCATATTATCTAGATTCTACACTAGGCTCGGTACATTCGTACAGCGGCAAAGACAATTTCGACCCTATATATACCTAAGGGCATCCTGCAAATTCAACTTAAGAGTTCGCCAAGCAGTTTTCTCAGTCATGGTTGTTGGGATTCCAACTCCCTTTACGATATCGCTCACTCCCTCCCCCTGGGAACTTCCAAATGCTGAACAGGATGAATACTAACGTTTACTAAAAGTTTAGATTAGAGTAGAATAGACTAAACAATTTGTCCATTGCTAACCGCCACTAAGACTCCTGCTTCTTTAGTAGGTGATAAGTGGCGCTAAGCCCTGGATAAGTCAACTAAGCTTAAGATGGAGTTAAAACTTCACCTTAAGCAAGTTTCCTATATCTGAAAATTTAAAAGTAAAGAGTGCTAAGGTCTTGGGGGGATGTCAAATCGTGGATACCTTAAAAGCTATTGAGTTAAGAAAAAGTGTCAGGAAGTATCTGCAGAAACCTGTTGAACCTGAAAAGATTATGCAACTTGTAAGGGCAGGCAATAGTGCACCTAAAGTGGGGTTCTTTCATATTTCGGTCATTGAAAATCCCGAGGTACTTAAAGAAATCAATGAAGGAGCATTAATTCAATACAAGAATTCCGGGGATAAATTACTTATGGGACCGGCAGCAGTTGAGGGCTACCTACCCCTATACGGTGCGCCTGTATTCTTCCTCTTTTCCGCTCCCCTTGCCAATCCTTCGAAAGTGGCCACCACTTCTTGTGCCGTAACTTGCATAACCATAGCAGCAACGGCCCTTGGACTGGGTTCTTGTTATATTCATTCGGCCTTACTAGGAATCAAGGGGAATCCAAAGCTTATGGAAAGGATCGGCATTCCTTTTGGTTTAACCCCTATCTGCGGGGTTGTGGTGGGCTATTCTGCCGAAGATTCCTTGCCGCCCCTCCGATCCACTGAAGAGAATGTGAATTATTGCCGATAAAGAAAACGTCTGCCCGGAAATAATCTGGACAGACGTTCTGGAATCATCTGATTTGGCGAAATTTTCAGATTAGGCTGCTTGATGTACTGTCTTTGCGGATCTTGCGGTATCCCCTTCTTCAGCCGGGAATAGATGTCTCAAAAATCCCTTTTTCAAGAAAGGTACCTTGGTAACGAGCTTACTCATCAGGAAGCGATCCACTCCGATTGCTCCCGATGCTGCGCCAAAGTACAAAATAAGCAGGAAGCCAAGAACCATTTGGGGGTTAGTAGATAATGTACCCGAGAGCAAAAATGAGAAGTTCATGAACATAGCGAAAAATGCTGCTAAGGTAGTGAAACATCCGAGAATTAGTCCTAGACCGATCATTACCTCACCGGTTTTAACCATCAAAGCCATAACGTCTGCATTAGGTAAGAACACATGATTAATTAACCAAGCCCAGGTATCAGTAACGTTGGGTTTTCCGGTTTTGCCCGCAGCTGCAATAGCATCCGCTGTCTGAGCTAACCCGCCTTTTAAGAATCCACCGACTGATTGCCCGTTAAATCCACTTTGAAACTTGCCAATACCGGCATGAAGGAAAGAGTAACCAAAGTAGAGACGAAGAAGTAGGGCAACGATAGATTTGATTGGATTTTTCATAAAAATCCCTCCTACAAAAAATTAATATATTAGTGCTGGTAACACTGATATCTACAGAGGATTTACTATGCAAAAATTATGCCAACGTCAAAAAGGCTTAGCTTCGCGTTTTCTAAATCTTACAACAGTTAACTAATTAACACTTAAACGTTAACAGTGTTAACTTCTGTCGAATTTACTTAATACGTTCTACCTTAACATCTACCCAAAGAGTTAGTTTTGTTAACACCAAAGAAAAAAGGTATAATAATGAAAAAACTTCTCATTACTACCTGTTGGATTACGGTACAGATTAGGGAGAACGATTATGCAAGATAAACTATTTGAATCCTTTCCTTTTGGGATAATCCGTATTGACCAAAATAATAAAATAGAGCGAACGAATTATTTTGCCAAACAACTGACTCATGCCTTGGATGCCGAGTCTTTAGAAATGCTCCTCACACTAAAGCCGAAAAATGATATAACGACATGGTCAGTAGCTAATCACCATGTGGCATTGAATGTTGAGGTTTTTGAGGTAAGCGGTGACTCCCACCGCCTTCTTCTTCTCGGCTTAGAACCAAATTTTACGACCATGCTCCCTTCTCAATTGGAAAGAGAGCTTGAGGATCTGAGCACAGACCCGGAAGAGATTGTGTTGCGAATTGTTAATATAATCAGTGAGGTAACCTCTTTCGAACGTTTTGATTTGGTACGAGTGGATCCCCAACTCCGCAAATACAGCTATGCTTACTCCATCGGCTTGGGAATCGAAGGCAGCACATACGCTCCCTACTCTTTGATTCGCAAGACCGGGCTTGGTTGGGTTCTAGAGACGGAAGCCCCCCAGCTGAATTCCTCACTTCAGCCGGAAGGGTTCTCTTTCATTGAGGACCCCTTACTCTATCAAACCGGTTTTCGTTCCGCCCTTAGAGTTCCCATACTCTTTAGCCACGAGGTGATCGGGGCAATTTTACTGGGTAGCGCCAGCCCCTTACAGTTTGAGATCGAAGATGCATATTTAATCAGCCAGCTTGCCAAGCACTTTAGCCAAGCCTTTTATCATTCTGGAATAGTCCAAGAACGCTCCTATCAAGCTACAGCGACATCCGCCTTACTGCACAGCATTGAGGGAAACCTCCAAGATATCCATATCCTTAATTTTTTCAGTAACTATTGTACTCAATTACAGCTAAGTACCCGGCTTGAAAGCATACATCTCTGTGTTCTTGACCAGGACCACCAAATTCAAAAATCTATCGTGAGTGTAGGGAAAAGCCTCCTCCCGGAAAAGGAATGGAAGCCTTTTAACAAAGGTATTACTGAGATGCTCCGGGTAAAGACTATTGTCCACTACAATTTAGCTAATTCTCAAACCGATTATGAGGATGAGTTATTGGGCAAAGGATTTACCTCCATTCTCTACGCTCCCATCGAACATCGAGAAAGCATCGTGGCTGTGCTGGTGGCCGCTGCCATGGACGAAAAAGCTTGTTCCCCCTTCATGTCCGGATTATTCAAAATTGCTACAGAACAGCTTAGCTCCATCGTAGGCCGCCTCCATCCCCACCAAAGTGTACCTCAGACCATAACCCAACCGAAACCTTCCCTCCAAACTCCCAAAACAACTCGGAAAGAACGGTCTCAAGGTCAAGAAACTTCCGGGTTTTCCCGGATTATCGGCAGTTCGGAAATTATGCAGGACACGATTCAAAGGGCGGCCCGAGCCGCCCAATACGACTTCCCAATATTAATTACGGGTGAGACAGGAACAGGCAAAGAGATGTTTGCGAAAGCAATACATCAGGCCAGTCGAGTCGCACTTGGACCCTTTATCGTAGTGAATTCTGCTGCAATACCCGCTAACCTTTTAGAATCCGAGCTCTTTGGCTACCAGGAAGGGGCTTTTAGCGGAGGAGTGAAGGGTGGCAAACCGGGAAAAATCCTGCTTGCCGATGGGGGAACATTGTTCCTGGATGAGATCGGAGAACTCTCACCAGAGCTGCAAGCAAAACTCTTAAGGGTCATCCAAGAACAGGAAATAGAACCTTTAGGAGCCATCAAGCCGATTCCGGTTAAGGTGCGCATTCTCTCGGCAACCCATAGAAATCTTGCTCAAATGGTTGAACAAGGAGAATTCCGAGAGGACTTATTATATCGTCTTAACTCTATCGAAATTAAAATCCCTCCCTTACGTGAACGCGGGAGGGATATCATAGAACTGGCTGAGCATATGCTTCAATACCTTGCTCATACTCATGGAACTCCTGAAAAAACCCTTTCCCCCGGTGCTCAAGATCTCCTTCTAAAATACACTTGGCCAGGAAATATTCGTCAACTTCAAAACATTATCAATCGACTTTATGTTTTTGTAGAAGATTCCATCATTAAATCTAAGGATCTGCCCCCCGACCTCCGGGTTGTTGAGTCGGATAAAGCAAATTCTGAAAAAGAGGAAATTGAACGTTTACTAGTAGAGTTTGGAGGAAACAAAACAGCCTTAGCTCAGTATTTGGGAATTACCCGAACAGGTCTTTGGAAGAAACTTAAACGTTTGGGGCTACAATAATAAGATATGCTCAAATGGAAAAGGGTAAACAGTACCTTATAGTTGGATACACGGCCTCTTTTGGCGTATCCAATCTACAGGGTACAGTTTACCTTATATTAAATAAATATCGCCTAGCGCAAGCTCTGTGGGTTTTCAAGGATTCTGAGGAAATGATTGGCCTCTCTCAACACGTGATCACCTAACAGTGGAATAATAATTGATCTAATCTGATTGGCCAAAAGTCCTTCTGTAGCCGCCGCCTTGAAGTCCCTGATCTCCCTAGTGGCAGTGGTCTCTTCTCTAATTAACCTTCCTAGGGTTAAGCGGGCTAAAATATTGTCCTCGACACTCTGTATTCTTTCTAAAAGGGATGCAAATAGATCAGCAAAATCATCTGCAGTGTCGATTAATGCAACCTCCGTGGGGTCTAAGAGGTGAGCAATAAATTGGGCATGCTCTTCCATTATTTGATCCCAGAAAGCTTTTTCCTCAATAATTGTCCGGGTAAGATTAACCGGTTCTCTCGCCTGCAGGCGTTGGAGATGTTCTACATAGAATACTGCTTCCCGCCGTATATGCTCAATCAATAAGGGAAAGTTGTACGTGAATAAGTCGCCGCTTAACATTCGATTCAGGATCATGGTTTTAAATTGAATGAGTTGCTGCGTCAGATTAATGGCACGTTGATTCAAATCAGCTACTGCCGGTGCCAGTATAGGATCGGGAGCACCGGGTTGAAGTTGTAGTTCCTCCAAAGTTAACTGAGTATCAAGGGGTATACCGGATAGTGCAATTGTTTTCTCCTCTGCTCTAAGGGTTTTGTCGGTGACTACTTCATTGGAGGCTAGGACAACGTTACTAACATTTCTATTAGCTAAGCCTACAGCCTCCCGTAAGAGGGTATTAAATTGCTCCTTAAACCGGTTTGCCTGAAGTGCCAAATCCAAATCTCTTGCCACGAACCCTGCTTCAAGAAAAAACGAATGCTCTTTCATAATGCGCAGGAAAAACAGGTGCAATTCGAGGGATAGACGTACAAAATCACTTGCTGAAATCCTTAGACACATTTTATTACCCCCAATCCATAGTTTAGTCATTACATACTATTCAGCCCTATGGACAAGAGTGACAAGCCTATCTATTAAATTAAATTAAATTATTTTTTTCTCTTCATTATTTGCTTTTACATATAAAGGAGAAAAGCATCTGGATTTTACCTTACCTCTTTGGATTCTGTCCAACTTCGACTAACTGCCGAAATATCCTCCGGCTATTCTTATCTTGCCCCATTACTTCCGGATGCCACTGGACGCCCACACAAAAGCGCGCTCCGACTTTTTCAATGGCTTCGATAATTCCATCGGGGGCTACAGCACTGATGATAAACCCTTGGGGAGGTTCGGAAACCGCTTGGTGATGGACGCTATTTACGGCAATCTCTTCTTCTTCAAGAAGGATCTTTAACTGTGATTCCTTAAGCTTAACTTTGTGCCAGGGAAAATTACGAGGTGCTTTTTGCTTATGTTCCAAGGACTGTGGACATTGACTAATTATATCCTGATGGATTTTCCCTCCGGCGGCAACAGCGAGAACCTGGATACCTTTACAGATCCCTAAAAGCGGAAGATCCACGCTTAGGGCTTTTTGGGTAAGGAGTATTTCGCTAAAGTCCCGATCAGGCAAGCAGTCCCCAACCCCTCGCAAAGGCTCCTCCTCCAGTAAAATCGGCGAGATATCTCCCCCTCCGGTTAAGATCAAGCCATCAATTAAAGCAATGATTTCAGCGGCATCTTCGGCAGTGGCAACCGGTGGTAAAAGTATCGGCTGTCCCCCCGCCTCTTTAACTGCTTCCACATAGAGAGCTCTGGGATAGGACTTTAACTCTTCATTACAATGAGCTGCCGTAATTCCGATCACTGGCTTGCGATTCATAAGCTTTGATCTCCTCTCAATACATTATTACTGAAACTTTATGTGACAGAACTTTAAAAATGAGTTTATAAAATAAAAAACAGCGTTAAGCACATACCTACGCTGTTGGAGTCCTAGGTTATTTTAGATATCGGTTAAGCCTAAACTAATCTCAATTGCTTGGTCCACCCGAAGCATCACTTCTTCGTCAAGTACGGCGACCTTCTCTTTTAAACGACTTTTATCAATAGTCCTGATTTGTTCCGTCAGAATGACTGAATCCCGTTCTAACCCACTGCGTCTGGCTCGTACCTCCACATGTGTAGGTAATTTAGCTTTCGCTATCTGAGATGTAATCGCGGCAATAATAGTCGTCGGACTAAACTGATTTCCGATATCGTTTTGGATCACCAATACAGGACGAGTACCGCCTTGTTCGGAGCCGACGACGGGGTTAAGTTCAGCATAGTAGATTTCCCCGCGCTTTATGATCATCTCTGACACTCCACATTAGAGTCTTCATACACCGGCTGGACTTCTTCTTCAGTCAGGAACAACTCTTTAGCAATGGCTAAGTTCAATTGAGCCATCTCCTGATATCCTTTACGCATTTGCTCGCGGATTCCCCGTTTCCGGCGTTCGTGTAAAACACTGTTTATTGCTTCACGTATAAATTCGCTACGGTTTCTATTTTCTAATGTAACAACATCATCCACTTCCGCAAGCAAATTCTCCGGTAAACTAATCATTATCCGCTTACTCTCCGCCACATCAGCACCCCCAAGTCTTTTAGCCACAGCTATACTTCATTATAGACAGTAACCCCGAAAAGTGTCAATGAAGTATGACTCTAAGATAAGCCAAAAAACCTTTAAATTAAGCATCCTCACTAATGTAAATTCTGGAACCAGACAATTTTGCCATTTTGTTTTAGCTAATTATGGATTAAAGTTATTATATGAATGCAGCTCAAATGCTATACTATCAATCTGCATAAATTTTAAGTTTTATCTATGTGCCTTGGCCAGAATCCGCTGCACTACTGTTTCATGGGCTAGTTCCTCTAAACTATCATCGAGAGGAGGCAGCAGTTCTGCCCACCCCCTTCTAGCCAATGCCAAGCTAAGCAGCAAATCCGCCATATGAGGATTTTTCGGCAAGAGCGGTCCATGAAGATAGGTTCCGAAGACATTTCTATAACGCACCCCTTCACCCTGATCCTCACCATTGTTTCCGTGGCCATGAGCTACCTTGCCCAAAGGTTTTAGCTGAGGCCCCAAGTAAGTTCTTCCGGAATGGTTTTCAAAGCCCACTAGAGTAGAAAGCTTAGTGTTTAATTTACCGGCAACAAATTCATCAATTTTTAATTCTACTACTACATTTCCGGTCAAGCGGTCTTTTCCCGCAACCGTCCAAAGATCAAGAATTCCTAAGCCGGGAATCTTGGTACCCTCTACAGTTTGATAATACTGTCCGAGAAGTTGGTAGCCCCCACAGATGGTCAATACCACAAGGCCATCCTCGATGGCCGCCTTTAATTCATCCACACGGTCTATGAGGTCGTCCACGAGAATATTCTGTTCCCGATCGGATCCGCCTCCGAGGAAAAGGATATCCAAGGAACGAAAATCAATCTCTTCCCCTAAGGATATATTTTGAACTTCCAGTTCCAGCCCCCGCCAGCGGGAGCGGGCCGTCAAGGTAGTAATATTCCCTCTATCTCCATAGAGATCCAATAAGTCGGGATAAAGATGACAAAGCTTCAGCCTCATGTCTTAACCCTCCC
>NZ_CEVWNY010000119.1:0-8871 GCF_982384815.1 Desulfitobacterium sp.
TAGTATCATGCTGATGGCTGTGCTGTTGTTTATAACTCCCGCTTGTGGTGCTGATAACTCCGTCAATGAGGGTACGGGAATTTCAGCAAAAGCCATAACGGAGAACCATGAGCCGGCAGAACAGGCACAGACTCCGAATCAAAATGAAGATGCAAATGCCAACGAAAATATAAATGAAAATGTAAACAAACCGGAAACCGAAGCTCAAGAGACGGAGAAGAAAGATAATGCCGCCAAGGGGGAAACCACAGGGGCAGGTCAGAAGGATGAAGCCCAGGAAAATGAAATTACCGGGAATGAAATTACAGTCATCGGCGATTCCGTCATGATCAATGTGGAGCCTTTTTTACAGGAACGGCTTGAGGGGGTTGTCGTCGACGCCAAGCTGGGCAGACAGATGTATCAGGCCCCGGAGGTTATAGCCGGGCTTCAGAAAGAGGGCAAGCTGGGGAAAACCGTGATTATTCAATTAGGAACGAACGGTTCCTTCAGCGAAAAACAACTCAAGGAGACTCTCGACTCCCTGCAGGGAAATTCTGAGATCCTGCTGGTCAATACCCGGGTCCCCAAGCCTTGGGAAGGGGAGGTAAATGAGACTCTCAAAAAAGTAGCCCAGACTTACCCCAAGACCAGACTGATCGATTGGTATTCAACCAGCAAGGGCCATAACGATTACTTCTATTCCGACGGAGTTCATCTGACTCAGGCCGGGGTGGAAGCCTACGGAGAGATGCTCATCAACGCCTTATCGCCTCAACAAAAGTGATAAAACAAAAATCGTGTTATAATAAAGAAAAAAACCTAAGGTAAAATTGAGGGATGAAATTATGCACGCGACTAAGGCCAAAATACTGGTTGTTGAAGATGAAGCATCCATCCGGCGTTTTATCACCCTTAATCTGGAGACGGCCGGCTATGAAGTGGGAGAAGCGGAGAGCGGGGAAGATGCCCTGGCCCTGCTCACTACTTTTCTCCCGGATTTAATGGTCCTGGATCTGATGCTGCCGGGGATGGACGGACTGGAAGTCTGTCAGCACATTCGCGGGACCATGCCGGACCCCCTGATCATCATGCTGACGGCCAAGGGGCAGGATACGGATAAAATTATGGGGCTTGAACTGGGAGCGGATGATTATATGGTCAAGCCCTTCAATCCCTTTGAATTAATTGCCAGGATCAAAGCCATGTTAAGGCGCCGGGATCGCTATGAAACCGGCAGAACGGCCTATACTTACGGCAGTCTGCATCTGGATACCGCCGCCAATAAGCTCCTCAAAAATGATCAGGAGGTAGAGCTGACCCCCACGGAATACTCCTTGTTAAAAATGTTTATGGAAAATCCGGGGAAAGCCCTGCGCAGGGAGGAGATGCTGAATGCAGTCTGGGGAGAAGATTATTTTGGGGATACGAAAACTCTGGATGTGCATATCCGGCGGCTTCGGGAAAAGATCGAGGACAACCCCTCTGAGCCTCGGCATATTAAAACTATTTGGGGTTCAGGTTACCGGTGGCAGAAGGAGACTGGGAGGTTGCCATGAAAGGGATTAGAGGGAGACTGACAGCGAATTTCATGATCGTGATTTTGGTTTCGGTAGCCATCCTGGAAGTGCTGCTTATCTATACCGTTCAGCAGAATTATTACGGCAGCTTAAGGGGCAACCTGACCAACCAGGTGAAAATCAGCGCGGACATGTACTCCAAATACTATTCCGATACCTCTTTGGAAGATAACATCCTGTATAATGTGGATGCCTTTTGGAATCAAAGCAATGCCCAAGTGGAAATTGTCGATAAGGACGGGAAGATTGTCATGGACTCCCTGGGGACGATCCCGGAACAAGGAGAACCCATGGAGGATATTCAGGATGCCCTCAATGATAAAATGGGGGAATGGGTGGGAAAATTAAACGGTCAGAAAGTCATGGCCGTAGCCTATCCTTTAAAATCGGAGGGACAAATTGTGGGAGCCCTGCGTTTTATTGGTTCTACCAGCGAAATAGATCAGGATATTCAGGACACGGCGAAAATTTTTATCGCCATCGGCCTTTTTGTGGCACTGGTGGTCGGTTTGCTCAGTATTTTCTTAGCCAATACCATCCTTATCCCCTTGAAGGAAGTGACAGCCGTTGCCGAAAGCATGGCGGCAGGCAACTTTCAGATCAAGAGCAGGAAAAAGCGGGATGACGAGATCGGCAAGCTGGCGGATACTTTGAACTATATGGCTGAAGAAATAACCAAAAAAGAAAAGCTGAAAAATGATTTTATATCTTCGGTTTCCCACGAATTGCGCACCCCTTTGACCTCGATTATGGGCTGGGCCATTACCCTGCAAAGCGAAAAATTCCAGCAGAAAGAAACGTTGAACGACGGTCTCGGCATCATTGCCAAAGAGGCCGAACGACTCACCCAGATGGTGGAAGAACTCCTGGACTTTTCCAAATTTGTTTCCGGCAGGATCAAACTTAAGTATGTAAATGTCAATTTGGCCGAGTTGATGGAGCATATCCGCAAACAGCTGACCCCTCGGGCGACGCGGGAAAATATCCAGTTTACGGTGGTTTACCCGGAAAATCTTCCCGACTTGCTGACCGACCCTAACCGTTTAAAACAAGTCTTGATCAATATTTTGGATAATGCCTTGAATTTTACGTCTGCCGAGGGGTATGTCCGCTTTGAGGCCGAGATAGGGGAGAAAGACTATACCTTTACGATCTCCGACAACGGGTGCGGCATTGCCGGCGAGGAGCTGCCCATGGTGAAGGAAAAATTCTACAAAGGCAAGACCTCACGTTCCCGAAACGGGATCGGCTTATCCATCTGTGAAGAGATCATTACCCTGATGCATGGCCGATTGGAACTCCGCAGTGAAGTCAATGTGGGAACGACTGTGGTCATTACTTTGCCCCGAGAGGTGTGTGCCAATGCTTAAAAAACCCTTCCTTCTGCTCCTTGCTTTTTTGCTGCTTGTCCTTAGCGGCTGCGCCGAATTTTCGGGCGCATCGGCCGGTAAAATTATCCCGCCCTCCAGTCCGGTCAGTTCCTTGGGAGGGAAATGGCAGGTGCTTCAGGAGTTGGATGCCAACGGCAGCGAAGGAGGAACCCAGCAATGGTTAGGGAGTGATGTCCAATTTGCTCCAGGGGCCATTTCCTTCGGCGGTCATGTCTGGGATAATCCCTCCTATAAAATCAAAAGGGTGAAGGCCGAGGATTATTTGCGGACAAAATATCTTCCCGCTGCCGGTATTTTCGGCCTGAAAACCGAGAAGGTCGATGTGATTACGGTCTATGCCGCCGCCAATTATCTGGGCGAATTTATGAAGCTGGATGATACCGGGATGATTTTCTTTGTGCAAAATAAGGTTCTTATATTAAAGAAGGTTGCCGATGAGGCAGACAGTACCTTGGGAGCAGGGAATACCAATGCCCAGGCTCCCGACCAGGACAATAGGGAAGGAACTTCCGGCGTCCTGCTGGGACTAAGAATACCTTCAGGCACGGGCTATACCTATCAGACCCTATGGATCGCCGCCGATCATCATCAACTCCACCCGGTCCTGGCCTCTGAACAGCTTTTTTTCCCGCGGACCAGCGGTTTTTGGGAACTTAGTGTCCAGGATCTCTCCGCCGCCGGCAAGACAGGCAATCTATTGACTGCCCGCAATGTAACAGTTAAGGCTCCCGATCTGAAAAAAGAGGAAACGGAAACAGAAGCGGGAGCGGAGGCAGGAACTGAGGAGCAAGGCTATACCGATCCGGCGGAAAAAGTCATCCATTATATAGGTAATGATTTTGTTGCCATCGAAAAGAGAACTTCCGGTATCAATCAATTGCAGATGCTTCCCGTGGACAAACTCTCATCCTCTACCGAGATTAAGGTGTCCGATTTGCTGGGGGACAAGGGATTTAACGCCTATTTAAGTGCCAGGGAACAGGCTGTCGCAGCCTTAAGGGAGAAAGGGATGACTTCGATTCACCAGGATGAGTCCGGGGAGAATTTTGGCCTGATCCGGAAAAACGGCCATTGGTCCCTGGTGGGGAGAATCAATTATCAAAATGGAGGGGCTTTTGAGGAAACAGATTTTGAACTCAAGCTTGTTCCTCCGGCCAATTTGATCTTCTACGATACCTTAGTTTTAAGCTGGTACAAAATTAAAGACCGGGTTCCCGATGCCTTAGACGCTTTCACTTCGCCCAATAAAGATATTGCCTTGGTCAAAACCAAAAATAAATTAACGATTTATCCTATCGGTACGGAGAAATTAGGGGAAACCCCTTTGGCGGAGCTTGATCTGCCGGAAGGCGCTGCCGTGATCATGGCGGAGTGGGGCACGGGGTCTTATGTGGACGGTTGGGAAAAAGCATTTCTCGCTTATGGCGCCCAAGCCTTATCAGGCGACTCTGTGCGGATGCGCTGAAGAGGGCCTCTTTTTCAAGTGTTAAGTAAAATGCAGGTCCATCGTTAAAAATATCTTTTGGGAATGTGAACTTGCGAGGTTCAAGTTAAAAGGAGAAAGTGAATGATTTACTATCATGCGGATGTATTTAGCTCTAAGAGCTTATCTGGAAATGGATTAACAGTTATTTTTTATGAGGAAGATATGGACACTCAGTATATGCAGAGAATTGCAGAAGAATTTAAGCAATTCGAAACTATTTTCCTGAGACAAATTGGAGAGAAACATTTTCGCGCTAGAATATTTACGGTAGAAGAGGAATTGGATTTTGCAGGACATCCGATTTTGGGAGCGGTATCAACCATTCACGAAAAACTGTATTCAGAAGAAAGAAGCATAACCACAGTATTCGAGCTAAACAATAAAACACTCCAAGCAGAATCGATAAAAAAAGATGAATATTTTCAAGCCACAATGAATCAGGGCATTCCTGAGTTTTTGGGATCTGTTGAGGGTGAATTGAGGAACATATTATTGCAGGCGTTGAATCTCACAGCCGACAATCTTCATCCTGCGTTTCCAATGGAGGTTGTTTCAACCGGATTGCCGTATCTGATTGTCCCTCTCGCTTCAGGGTTAGAACAGGCAAAGATCACGGTCAGAGACTTTGAGGAACTGTTAAGCAAAATTCAAGCGAAGTTTGTTTATTTGTTTGACGTAGACAGAATGGAAGGTCGCACTTGGGACAATTTCGGGGCTGTAGAAGATGTGGCGACCGGCAGCGCCGCCGGAGCGACCGGAGCTTATCTCTATAAATGGAATATCTGCAAAGCAACAGAAGATATCATTATTAATCAAGGCGGTTTTGTGGGAAGACCCAGCAAGATAAAAGTGTTTACGGATCAATCCGCAGGAGAGATTAAAGTGGCTGGAGATGTTAAAATAATTGCAAAAGGGCTGCTTTTAATATAAAGGCGAAATATCGGTTAAGGAAAAGAAAAGTTACACTATCTTAATCCTATACCCTTAAATTAATAAATTTTCATTTTTGGGGGATTGTGCTATCAATACCCCCTTGCTTTAAGGGATAACAAAGGGAGGGTTTTTCTACCCTCCCTTTACATGTTTGAATTATTTTAACTCGGTAAATAACTGTTTTCATTTGCTTATAAAAAGGATGAGGATTACCTAGGCACCTGGCTGCGCCTTTAAGGTTAACCCCATTAAAAGTTAAAGCCTTCCCTTCCCAGCTTAATTATAACATATAAAAAATTGTAAATGCAGACTATTTGTTCTGATTTGCTGCTGCTATAATGCATAGTACGTTAATAAGATTTGTCGCCGGAGATATTATAGAAAGGATGTCATCAAAATTATCAAAGAAGGAATTGCCAAGGGAGGGAAACATATGAATTCTTATGTGCTTGGTTTTCAGGATATTGACAAAACAAAACTCATGGTTGTCGGGGGTAAAGGCGCGAACCTGGGGGAGCTTTCCAGGATTGAAGGAATACGGGTACCGGATGGCTTTTGTATTTCTACTGAAGCTTTTAAAAGAATCATTGGGGAAACGTCATCGATTAGCGAATTACTGGATCAGTTATCGCTTCTAAAGGTGGAAGACCGGGATAAAATCGGTGAACTTAGCGGTGAGATTCGCCGGGTTATCGAAGGGCTAGCGATTCCTCAAGACATTAGTGAAGAGATCACCCGTCACCTCTCCGGACTTGATGAAAAAAGCGCCTATGCAGTACGCTCCAGCGCAACTGCGGAGGATTTACCGACGGCCTCCTTTGCAGGCCAGCAGGATACGTATCTGAACATTATAGGCAAGAAGTCTATCCTAAGGCATATCAGCAAGTGCTGGGCCTCGCTGTTTACCGAGAGGGCAGTGACTTACCGCCTTCAAAATGGTTTTGATCACCGCAAAGTCCACCTGTCTGTGGTTGTTCAGAAGATGATCTTCCCTGAGGTGTCGGGGATTTTATTTACTGCCGATCCCGTCACTTCTAATAGAAAGGTGTTATCCATTGATGCCGGCTTCGGACTTGGCGAGGCTTTGGTTTCCGGCTTGGTGAATGCCGATAACTATAAAGTGCGTGACGGCAAGGTTATAGAAAAGAAGATATCCACTAAGAAGCTGGCTGTTTATGCCCTGAAAGCCGGTGGTACGGAAGAACAGGAGATTGAGCCTGAGCAGCAGAATAAACAAGTGCTGACGGACGAGCAGATTTTGAGACTCACCCACTGGGGCAGAAAGATCGAAGAACATTTTGACTGCCCCCAGGACATCGAATGGTGTTTGGCTGATGATACATTTTACATTGTCCAAAGTCGGCCAATTACAACTTTATACCCCATCCCTGAAGCGAATGATAAAGAAAACCACGTTTATTTATCTGTAGGCCATCAACAAATGATGACCGACCCCTTGAAACCATTGGGAATGTCTTTAATGGAGTTAATATCTTATGGTCGCCGGTTTAAAGCCGGTGGAAGGTTATTTGTTGATGTGGCACAAATTCTGGCTTCACCGGACAGCAGAAAAATGTTATTAAATAATATGGGACAACACGATCCGCTCATGAAAGATGCACTCATGACCATCATAGAGCGGGATTTTATAAAATGTTTACCAAATGATAAGAAAGAGCAGGGTTCCGGTAATAGCGATAAAGTTAAGCCGCCTGCAAAACCTCAAGCACAAATCGAAGACAAGCCGTCAATCGTTTCCGATTTGATTAGAAAAAGTCAAAGCTCCATAGAAGAGTTGACCCAAAACATTCAAGGGAAATCTGGAACGGATTTAATTGATTTTATACTAGAAGATATCCAGGAGTTAAAGAGGATCTTATTTGACCCACAAAGTTCAGCAGTATTTATGGCCGCCATAAATGCTTCACTTTGGATCAATGAAAAAATGAGCGAGTGGTTGGGTGAAAAGAACGCAGCAGACACCCTTTCTCAATCTGTACCAAACAATATTACTTCGGAAATGGGTCTGGCACTAATGGATGTGGCAGATGTGATTTGTCCTTACCCGGAAGTAATTGATTATTTACTGAATGTAAAAGACGATAATTTTTTGGGAAAATTAGTTAAGCTCGATGGTGGGCAGGAAGCCCGAGATGCAATCCTGTCTTTTCTTAACAAATACGGAATGCGATGCAGCGGAGAAATTGATATTACTAAACCGCGCTTTAGCGAAAAGCCAACTGCACTGGTACCCATGATTCTCAATAACATCAAAAACTTTGAACCTAATGAGAGCAAGCGGAAATTTGAGCAAGGGCGGCAGGAAGCTTGGCAAAAGGAACAGGAGTTATTAGAACGATTGAAGCAATTGCCGGATGGTGAAGAAAAAGTCAAAGAGACAAAGCGAAGGATTGACCTAATCCGAAATTTCATTGGCTATCGTGAGTATCCAAAATACGGCATGGTTAGCCGCTACTTTGTTTATAAGCAGGCTTTACTGAAAGAAGCCGATCGCCTCGTACAGACAAATGTTATTCAGGAAAAAGAAGATATATATTACCTCACTTTTGAAGAACTTCGCGCAGTCTTAGTTACAGCTAAACTGGATTATGAAATCATCTGCAAGCGAAAAGAAGAGTACAAATTATTTGAAAAACTAACTCCTCCGCGAGTTATCACCTCTGAAGGTGAAATAATTGCAGGTGAGTACAAACGAGAAAATCTTCCGGCGGGCGCTATGGCAGGTCTGCCGGTTTCTTCCGGAGTTATAGAGGGAAGAGCACGCGTTATCTTAAGCATGGAAGACGCAAATTTAGAAGCTGGAGATATATTAGTCACTACCTTTACCGACCCTAGCTGGACACCATTATTTGTATCCATAAAAGGCCTGGTCACCGAAGTTGGCGGACTGATGACCCATGGAGCAGTTATCGCCCGTGAATATGGCTTACCGGCGGTTGTCGGAGTAGAAAATGCCACCAAACTGATAAAAGATGGGCAGCGAATTCGCGTACATGGAACAGAAGGGTATGTGGAAATCCTAAAAGGTGGAGAATAGTAAAGTTTGCTCAGTTGCTTTGCTGTTTATGCAATTCTCCCGCCCATTTAAAGGCTTGTTTGGAAGTGATTACAGCAATGATTTCATAGATAACTGCCGTGGCAGCAATGGTCCCTTGGATGATTTTGGCACTATCAGGTGCCGATGACATTAAAACAGATGCGGCAATTCCGGTAAAGACAAGGGATACTCCTGAATGGGGAAGCAGGGTAAAACCTAAATATTTTTTTACAGTTGGAGGTGAATGGGTGATAACCCCTCCAATATAGGCCCCGCCAATTTTACCTAAAGACCTGGATAAGATAGGGGCTGCTGAATAACAGCAAGCCCCGCATAAATACTGGGTTTAAGACCATTTTTTCGGTATAATAGTACATGGAAATAGGAGTTTTCCCTTCAAAAACCTTGCACTTGGAGCGTGTTTTCATGTACAAAAGTACCGAA
>NZ_CEVWNY010000120.1:0-8401 GCF_982384815.1 Desulfitobacterium sp.
ATAGATAACATCCATACTTACTACGGAATCTTCCTCTTCCAGGGCTATTCCTTTCACTCCTTGGGCCGTTCGTCCCATCTGACGAACATCGGATTCTAAGAAACGAATACATAATCCGTTCTTAGTAGCCATAATAATATGCTCCCCGGCTTTGGTTAAGCGTACCCCAATCAATTCATCTTCTTCATTTAAGGTTATAGCAATCAGTCCATCCTTGCGTGATGAATCATATTCCTTTAACAAGGTTTTCTTGACAATGCCATTTTTAGTGGCCATAAAGAGATGAAAATCTTCATCGTAGGCGCGAATAGATAAAACTGCCGTAATCTTTTCCTCATTGGGATTAATATTTAAGAGATTAACGATGGCCGTTCCTTTACCTGTACGCCCTGCTTCGGGAATTTCGTAAGTTTTCAGGCGATATACCTTACCACGCGTCGTAAAGAAGAGAATATAATGATGAGTTGTAGTCGTAAAGAGATGTTCCACAAAATCCTCTTCTCTGGTGGCCATTCCTTGCACACCTTTGCCACCTCGCCGCTGGCTTTTATAGGTATTCAAGGGGATTCGTTTAATATATCCCCGGTGAGACATGGTTACAACTACTTCTTCATCATCAATCAAATCCTCAATATCCATATGGGTTGTATCAATAGAAATTTCCGTACGTCTTTCATCACCGAACTTCTCTTTGACTTCCTCAAGCTCTTTTTTAATAATATCGAGAACCATTTGTTCTGATTCGAGGACGGCTTTCAAATAGGCGATCGTCTCTTGCAGCTTTTGATATTGTTCCTCGATCTTTTCCCGTTCTAACCCGGTAAGACGCTTTAGGCGCATATCCACAATAGCTTGGGATTGCTTATCGCTGAGACCGAAACGTGCCATTAAATTGTCTTTAGCATTTTGCTCATCATCAGAAGTTCTAATGATATGAATTACTTCATCGATATAATCTAAAGCAATCCTCAAGCCCTCCAAGATATGGGCTTCCGCTTCAGCCTTATTCAGCTCAAAACGTGTCCTCCGGGTAATAACATCTTTTTGATGCTCAATAAAGTAATGAATAACTTGCTTAAGATTTAGCACTTTGGGTTGATTATCCACCAAAGCCAATAAATTAACCCCAAAACTGTCTTCCATTTGGGTATGTTTATACAGTTGGTTGAGAATGACTTGGGGATTCACATCCCGGCGCAGTTCAATGACAATCCGCATACCTGTACGGTCGGATTCATCCCGCAGATCAGTGATACCTTCGATTCTTTTCTCACGCACCAGCTCGGCGATTTTTTCGACCAAACGAGCCTTATTGACCATGTAGGGAATTTCGGTAACGATAATCCGCATTTTCCCTGACTTTTCCATTTCCTCAATGTGAGCTTTGGCTCGGATTTTGAAGCTGCCTCGGCCGGTCTTATAGGCAGAAATGATTCCTTCGGTCCCCATGATCGAAGCACCGGTGGGAAAATCCGGTCCTTTAATATATTTCATCAGCTCTTTAATTTCAATATCGGGATTATCGATCTGGGCAATAGTACCATCGATCACTTCCGTCATATTATGCGGAGGAATATTCGTAGCCATACCCACGGCAATCCCTGAAGATCCATTGACCAAAAGGTTAGGGAATTTGGCCGGTAAAACTTTGGGCTCCTCTTGTCTTTCATCATAGTTCGGTTGAAAATCTACCGTATCCTTATCGATATCAGCCAGCAAATATTGAGTAATTTTGGCCATCCGGGCTTCGGTATAACGCATAGCCGCTGCCGAATCCCCATCAACTGAGCCAAAATTACCATGTCCATCGACCAAGGGATAACGAGTGGAAAAATCCTGAGCCAACCGAACGACTGCATCATAGATGGAACTGTCCCCATGGGGATGGAATTTACCCATGCAATCCCCAACAAGTCTTGCCGATTTGCTATGTGGCTTATTCGGCGTCATGCCTAGCTCATGCAAAGTATAGATAATACGGCGATGAACAGGCTTAAGACCGTCCCTTACATCAGGCAAAGCACGACTGACAATAACACTCATGGAATAATCAATAAAGGATTTTCTCAATTCATCCGAAATCTCAATCGGAAGAACTTTTCCACCCTGCATTTCTGTTGACATGTGCTAACCACCCCTTTAAACATCCAGATTACGAACGTATTTAGCATTTTCTTGAATGAACTCACGCCTTGGTTCTACGATATCTCCCATCAGAATCGTAAAGAGTTCATCGGCTTTAATGGCATCATCCATCGTGACTTGGAGGATGGTTCTATTGGCTGGATCCATGGTGGTCTCCCAAAGCTGTTCGGGATTCATTTCCCCTAAACCTTTATACCGTTGAATTTCTACTTTTTCGCGACCGATTTCATCCTGAATCTTGGCCAACTCAGCATCGCTATAAGCATAGCGAATATCTTTACCCTTCTTAATCTTAAATAAGGGGGGCTGGGCAATATAGACATAGTTATTTTCAATTAAAGGTTTCATAAAGCGGAAAAAGAAAGTGAGCAGTAAGATTCGAATATGGGCTCCATCCACATCAGCATCAGTCATAATCACCAATTTATGATAGCGGGCTTTGCTAATATCAAAATCCTCAGAAATCCCCGTTCCCATAGCTGTTACCATAGCCCGAATTTCCGCATTGCTTAAGATCCGGTCTAAACGGGCTTTCTCAACATTGAGAATTTTACCCCGTATCGGCAGAATAGCTTGAAAACGGCGATCTCTACCTGATTTTGCTGAACCACCCGCACTATCTCCCTCGACAATGTACAATTCGCAAAGCTCCGCTTCCTTCCAAGAACAATCGGCCAATTTTCCCGGTAAGGCGCTGACCTCTAAAGCACTTTTTCTTCTGGTTAATTCTCTAGCTTTACGAGCCGCTTCGCGAGCCCGGGAGGCTTGGATGGATTTTTCAATAAGTTTTTTACCCGCTACGGGGTTTTCCTCGAGAAATACCGACAAACTATCTCCTGTTATGGAATCTACGATTGAGCGAATTTCTGAGTTCCCCAATTTAGTTTTGGTTTGGCCTTCAAATTGAGGTTCAGGAACCTTAACAGAGATAACCGCAGTTAAACCTTCCCGAATATCCTCACCGGTAAGATTGGTTTCACTATTTTTAAGAATATTGTTCTTTCTGGCATAATCATTTATTACCCTGGTTAATGCAGATTTAAATCCGGACTCATGGGTTCCCCCTTCTTGAGTGTGGATATTATTGGCGTAGGAAAAAAGATTTTCCGCATAGCCATCGTTGTACTGCATGGATACTTCAACCAGAACTCCATCCTTTTCTTTTTCAAAATAAATTGGTTCAGGATGCAAAACCTCTTTAGTGCGGTTAATATACTTAACAAAATCGTAAATTCCACCGGTATGATAATAAACTTCCTTTTTGTCCTCTCTTTCATCATTTAAGGTAATTGAGATCTTTTTGTTCAAAAAAGAAAGTTCCCGCAAGCGATGAGCCAGGGTATCAAAAACAAAAACCGTATCTTCAAAAATTTCCGGATCCGGCGCAAAAACAATTTTGGTCCCTGTTTGCCCTGCTTCTGCTTTACCGATAATGGTGAGCTCTGTCATGGTTTTCCCACGCATAAACTCTTGGTGATAAATATTACCGTCCTTCTTAACTTCAACATAAAGCAACTTAGATAAGGCATTTACTACACTCATGCCTACACCATGAAGACCACCGGAAACCTTATAAGCACTGCCGCTGAATTTTCCTCCGGCATGCAGAACTGTTAAAGCCACTTCAACAGCCGGTTTGCCTAGCTTAGGATGAATATCTACCGGAATACCACGACCATTATCCACTACGGAAATACTATTATCCTGATGAATAGTGACTTCGATGGTATCACAAAAACCTGCTAAGGCTTCATCTATACTATTGTCTACAATTTCATAGACCAAGTGGTGTAAACCACGTAAACTTGTAGAACCAATATACATGCCCGGACGTTTACGAACTGCCTCCAGGCCTTCGAGTACTTCAATCTGCCCTGCATTATAATCATTGCTTGGAATATGTTCCTTTGTTTCAGCATTCTCTTGCAAAGCTGATCCCTCCCAAATCATCCCTCTATTATTAAACATCTAACCTTTTAATTATACGACTTATTAGAACTTTATTCAAATAAAGGAAATTGCAGATGTTTTAATTAAAATGGAAGAAACCTTACTCAATGCCTTTGAGAGGTTTCTTCTATTTTTACTTATTCTTCATATACATTCGCGGAGCGTTTCAATAAGGTAGTGGATGATATGGGAGAAAAATAATTTCCGTCCATTGTTAAGATCAGTGATTTTTCTTTCCCTACTTCAGCTATATAATTTATTGTTTGTTCTTCTTTAATTTTACTTAAAAATTTCTGTGAAGTTCCGTTTTTCATAGCCGTTTCCAAATCTAAGATAGCAATAACTTTTTCCTGATTAACGAGTATATCTCCACCCAAATGTAAAAACATTTAATCAATCCTCCTAATTTGCCCTTTTTCAACTTTAAGCAATAAGGATGCACTAGCGGTAAGGGTTTCCGCACTGGTCATGGTTATAATTGTTTGTTGTAAATTTTTCACATAATCTAGTAAATAGTCTCTCCTAAAACTATCCAATTCAGACAAAACATCATCAAGAAGCAACAAAGGATATTCTCCTTTTTCTTGATATATTACTTCTAATTCAGCGAGTTTAATGCTTAAGACAATTGAACGCTGTTGTCCTTGTGAGCCATAATGACGGGCCGACTGTTGGTTTAACTTAAAAATTATATCATCTCGATGTGGACCGGCTAAAATAACTTTTTTTTCTATTTCCGAAGCTAGTTTTTCCTCCAGTAGTTTAGGGAAGTATTCTAACGCTTCTGCCAAAGAGCTTTTACCTAAAGAATGATATTCCATGGAAAATACTTCTTTGCCCGAAGAAATCTGTTTGTAAATCTCTTCACTGGTTGCAGAGAGTAGGTTTGTGAATTCCCAACGGTTTTTCATGATTTCTGAACCAATTTTGAGCATCTGATCATTCCAAAGCTCTATTTGGCTTCTAATTCCCGCGAAAGGACGTTTTAGAAGGGCATTTTTTTGTTGGAGAACTTTATTATAGGCATTTAGAAGCTGTATATGCTTAGAATGATGTTGGGCAATATGAAAATCCAGGAACCTTCTTCGTTCAGCAGGTCCACCTTTAACCATGATTAAGTCATCAGGAGAAAAAAAGACAACATTAATGGTTCCTACATACTCTGATAGCTTTCTACAGGGAACCTTGTTAATTTTTATTATTTTCCTTTTTTCTTGGTAGTGGCTCTCCAAGCGTAGTCTTCGCTTCCGGGCAATAAAATCTCCATAAAGATGAAAGCCGCTTGCTCCCCAACGAGCAAGTTCCTGTTCGCGATGAACACGATACGACTTCCCAGTCAAGAGATAATAGATACCTTCGAGAACATTAGTTTTTCCTTGGCCGTTTTCACCTTGCAATATGTTTAATCCGGGTTTAAATTGGACTTCTTGATCGGTGTAATTCCGAAAATCTTTTAAATGAAGCCATTTTATTTCCATTTCTTCCTGCCGGCTTAAGAGGTACGAACGGGTAAAGCAAGATAAAGATAATTAGGATCATCCACAGGACGAATAATTCCCGGACTAAAGGGACCGGATAACTCAAAAATAAATTCCTGAGAATCAATTATTTTAAGTACATCAAGTAGAAACTTTGAGTTGAAGGCAATTTTAACATCATTGCCTTCTTTTTTTATCTCCATTTGCTCAGAAATTTTACCCAATTCGGAGGTTTGATCAATAGATAAATGCTCAGAATCTACGGAAAGCTTGATAACACTGGTAGAACTCCCATCTCGAGCCAATAAAGAGGCCCTTTCCACTGAATCCTGAAAAAGCTTAGTAGAAAGCAAAATCTTGGTCTGACAGGATTGGGGAATTACCTGTTTATAATTTGGAAACTGTCCTTCAATTAAACGCGACAGAAGTTGAACATTACCAAACTGAAAAATGATTTGGGCATCATTAAAACGGATTGTTAAGTCCTCATCATCTTCTTTAAGCAAACGATTGATTTCTCCTAAGGTCTTTGCGGGTATAATTCCTTGAAATTTAAAACTTTCGGGATTCGCTATTTCAGCAACCCGATAGGCTAAGCGATGAGTATCGGTAGCGATTAAACGAATATTGGAATCTTCAATTTGCACCAAACATCCGGTAAAGACGGGACGGCTTTCTTCTGTAGAACAGGAAAAAATCGTTTGTCTAATCATATTTTTAAAAATTGCTACCGGTAAATCAAAAGATTCTGTATCAAAAAGATCCGGTATTAAAGGAAATTCTTCGGGATCATATCCTCTGAGGGATAAATCTGAATCATAGTAATGGATATTAATTAGATCGTTTTGCATTTCCAATTCAATTAAATCATCAGGTAATTTGCGTACCAAATCTGAAAAGATCCGTGCGGGAAGTACCGTAACTCCTTCCTTTTCGACCTGAGCCGGTACCGAACAACGTATCCCCATTTCTAAATCTGTGGCTTCAAAAATAAGAGACTGTCCTTCAGCCTTAATGAGAATACCTTGTAATACCGGTTGGGTGTTCTTAGACGATACTGCTTTTTGGACAGTATTAACCCCCGTTAATAAGGATTCTTTAGAACAAGAAATTTTCATGTAACAGCCTCCTATTATAAATAAAAAAATTATCAACAGTGGAATATTTTTATGGGAATAATAATAAGATATAAAATCAGTAGTATTAATAGTATAGCTTGTCTCTATGTGGATAATTGGTTTAAATCAAGGGTGCAGGCGGTTTTATAATGAGCAAAAACATGTGGATTAATAAGGGGTGTTATCCACATGTCAACATACTCGTTTTTAGATTAATTTTATCCAAAAGTCATGTACAGCTTATCCACAAGATAACCAAAGCTTATTCGGATTGAATAATTTGTATTAGTTCATTTATTTTTCTATCCAATAAAGGTTCCTTGCGTCTGGCCTCGCTAATTTTTTCGTGGGCGTGTAGTACCGTAGTATGATCCCTGCCGCCGAACTCGTCTCCGATTTTTGGTAGAGAATTATCGGTAAGCTCTCGGCATAAATACATAGCAATTTGCCGGGGAAAGGCTACCGACCGAGTTCTTTTTTTTGCTTTAAATTCGCCCAATGATAAATGGTAGTAGTCTGCTACCGCTTGTTGAATCATTTCAATACTGATCTCTTTAGGAGTGCTGACCGGAATAATATCTTTAAGTGCTTCCGCAGCAGTTTCAACGGTGATCGGCTTGGAAGCAAAGGTTTCATCGGTACTAAGTGAGCCGAAGGCCATAACTCGAATTAATGCACCTTCAAGTTCACGGATATTGGAATGGATTTTATCTGCAATATAAAGCATAACCTCATTATCTACTTCTAGATTTTCCAGTTTGGCTTTCTTCCGTAAAATGGCGATCCTGGTCTCTAAATCAGGGGGTTGAATATCTGTAATTAAACCCCATTCAAAACGAGAGCGTAGGCGATCTTCGAGAGTAGGAATTTCTTTAGGTGGGCGGTCGGAGGAAATAATAATTTGTTTATTGGCATCATGCAGAGCATTAAATGTATGGAAAAATTCCTCCTGTGTCCCTTCTTTACCGGCTAGGAATTGAATATCGTCGATTAATAAAATATCCACATTGCGATAGAGATTACGGAACTCAATGGGGTTTTTATCACGGATTGACTCAATCAATTCATTAGTGAATTTCTCACTTGATACGTAAAGAACTCTGGTGCTGGGAGAACGTTGAATGACTGCATTGCCGATTGCATGCATAAGGTGAGTCTTTCCCAATCCGACCCCACCATAAATAAATAAGGGGTTATAGGCAAGAGCCGGAGATTCAGCCACTGCTAAAGCGGCAGCATGGGCAAAGCGATTGCTGTTGCCGATAACAAAGCTGTCAAAAGTATATTTGGGATTCAGTGTTTTATTGGGGGGGACCACCTTTGGGTCTAGGGAGTCTTTGGGCTGATCTTCTTTTAGGAGTGTAATATCTTGTACCGGGGCTACAATAAAGCGTAGATTCAAGGATTGACCAAGAATAGAGTGAACAGTGGAGCGAATTATGGGTGCATAGCGGCTCTCCAACCAATCCTTAGCAAATTCATTAGGAACTCTTACGATCAGTGTATCTCCTTCAATGTCGAGAAGATCCGTCGAACTTAGCCAGGTCTCAAAACTGGGTTTAGATAGCTCAGTTTCTAATTTTGCCAGGGTTTCTTGCCAGAGAACTTGTAGTGAACGGGGTGGCATTAAAGGACCTCCCTTGTCGAAATATATATAATAATTGACAATAAAAAAGTTATACACAAACTTATACACATTTGTGGATAACT
>NZ_CEVWNY010000121.1:0-8364 GCF_982384815.1 Desulfitobacterium sp.
TCAGCCAGTCGGATACCAAGGTCGTTCCTCCGGTAACGGCGCTCCGGTCACCGCCCGACTCGCGGATGACGGGTGCCGATTCTCCGGTGATGGCGCTTTCGTCCACGGACGCCGCACCGTCGATCACCTCGCCGTCCACAGGGATTGGCTCGCCCGCTTTGATATAGACGATGTCGCCTTTTTTGAGGGTGTTGGACAGTACCTCGGTATAATCCTCCGTATTGGCTGGGGATTTGAGCTTCCTGGCCTTTACGTCCTTGCGCGCGCTGCGCAGACTGTCGGCCTGCGCCCGCCCGTGTCCTTCCGCAATGGCTTCTGCAAAATTGGCAAACACTATGGTAAACCATAGGATCAGCCCTATGGCGAGGGTATAGCCCGCACTTTCGTCTTTCAGCCCTGCAAAAGAAAGAACATACAGTGCGGTAGTCAGGAGCGCCCCGATATAGACCACCAGCATGACAGGGTTTTTTACCTGTACACGGGGGGAGAGTTTTACCAGGGATTGTTTGAGCGCATCCGCAAAGATGTCTTGATTGACGCTTTTCTTTTCCATTTTGGTCGCCTCTTTCTATCGCGTTGCAAAGTAGTCGGCAATCGGGCCGAGGGCCAGCGCCGGTAAAAAGCTCAGCGCACCGATAATGAGGATCACCCCGATCAAAAGTCCGGCAAACATGGTGTTGCTGGTAGATAGTGTTCCCTCACTGACGGCAACGGTTTTTTTCTGCGCCATATTTCCGGCCAGGAAGATGGCAGCCACCATCGGTATAAAGCGAACCAACAGCATGATGATCCCGCCTAAAACATTCGTGAACACCGTGTTCGCGGTGAATCCGGCAAAGGCGCTCCCGTTGTTGTTGGCCATGGAGGAAAAGGCATACAGTACCTCTGAAAAACCATGAGCACCGGTATTGGTCAGCCACGACGCTGCCTCCGGCATAATGACGGCGGCCGCGGTGCCCAGCAACGTTGACAGGGGGGGAACAAGGACGATCAGGCACACCATTTTCATGTCAAAAGGCTCGACCTTTTTTCCCAAATATTCCGGGGTCCTGCCCACCATCAATCCGGCGATAAACACCGTCAGCAGCACAAAGGCCAGCATCCCGTAAAGACCGCTCCCCACGCCGCCGAACACGATTTCGCCAAGCTGCATGAGAAACATGGGAACCATGCCGCCGAGCGGAGTAAAACTGTCGTGCATGGCGTTTACACTGCCGTTGGAGGCCGCTGTGGTAACTGCCGCCCACAGAGAAGATGCTCCTACGCCGTGGATGACCTCCTTGCCCTCCATACTGCCGGAGGCTGCAACCCCTTCAAATACCGGCGCGGCAAACTGTTCGCTGACAGTGACGGCGGCAAGGGCGGCAACGAAGAAGACCATCATGACAATGTAAATTGACCGTCCCTGTCTGCCGTCCTTCACCGCTTTGCCAAAGGTTATGCAAAGTGCTGCAGGGATCAGCAGAATCGACAACATCTCTATCAGATTGGAAAACGGCGTGGGATTCTCCAGCGGGAAAGCGGAATTCATCCCGAAAAAGCCGCCGCCGTTGGTGCCGAGCTGTTTGATTGCGACCTGGCTTGCCGCGGGACCTAACGGAATGGTCTGGACAGCCCCGCTTTCCAGCATAGCTACATCTTTATATGGGGCAAAGGTCTGCACCACCCCTTGCGAAACCAACAAAACCGCGACAATGAAGGACAACGGGAGCAGCACATACAGGGTAGTTCTTGTCAGGTCCACCCAAAAGCTGCCGAGGGTCCTGTTCTGTTTCAGGATAAATCCTCTGATCAGGGCAAAGAGAACGGCGATTCCCGTTGCCGCCGATACAAAATTCTGGACGGTAAGCCCTAAAAGCTGTGTCAGGTAGGACAGGGTGGATTCGCCCGCATACGCCTGCCAGTTTGTGTTGGAAATGTAGCTGGCCGCCGTGTTGAAGGCCAAATGCCAGCTTGTGCCTTTCATTCCTTCCGGGTTAAAGGGCAGAATGCCTTGCAGCATCTGCAAAAGCCAAAGAAAAACAAAACCAACCGCGCTGAATAGAAGAGCAGAAAACGCATACGTTTTCGCGCTCATTTCCTCATCACCTTGAACGCCCATCAGCCTGTAAATCCCCTTTTCCACGGGGGCAAGCATGCGGGTCAAAAATACCCTTTGCCCGTTCATCACCTTATGCATATAGATGCCCAGCGGAATAGACAAGCCAATCAGCAGGGCAATAAAGAATAGGTCCTGCCAGAGGGTATAGCTCATAAATTCTCACCTCGAAATAGGACATAAAATAAGTAAACCAGCAAGGCAAGGCCGATTAAGCCCGCTATCATTAATACAATCCCCATTATTTCAACTCCTGATTGCTTCATTTTTGAATATCAAGTAGCGCAGATTCAATATACCAAATAAAAAGTCAAGATAGTGGCAATATGAAAAGCCGCGATGTCAAGAAGTTGGCAAGATTATGCCATTCCGATAAGGCAATCGCCAATACACTTATTTTCTCTTGACAATAACTTGAACACTTTGTTACAATATTAAGCAAATAAGTGAACTTGTTGAGTACGACCTAACCAATATACAAACGACTCTAAGAAACCTTTTATAACTTTCTACAAAAAATAGCCCAGTTCTTTGTAAATTTATACAAAAGACTGGGCTTTGCTATTTATTCAACTATGCCATTCAATTCAATTTCGCAAGCGGCATATCTAAGTGAAACAGAGTTCCTGTCCCCTTGTTTCACAAAATCTTCGTCCCCCTTGGCGGATAATAAAAGGTTGAGGGTCGTGTAAGACGCAGAGACGGTAAGGGAGCTGTCAAGCGCAAGACCTCGTCTGTGGGGGTCCCATGAATCTCCCGCAGTTGCAGGGCCCCGGTTATACAGGCTTGCACACAGTAAGGCGCACTGCCCCGATCCAGCCGCTCATGACAGAGCTGGCATTTGCCGGCCTTACCGGTCTGAGGATTAATCTTAGGTGCGCCAAAGGGGCAAGAGGCTACACAGGATTTACAGGAAGAACATTTGTCCGGATAATGCAGTACAATCCCATCCCGCCGCTTAGCATAGGCCCCGGAAGGACAAACCCCCAGGCATTCCGGATTAGCGCAGTGGTTGCAAGCTGTGGAGAGGAAAAAGCGGGAAACCTGACCCTGGTCATAATTAGCATTTTCCACTTGCCGTAAATTACGCCAAGTCAAGGAGGCGGGCAAACGGTTATTATTGGCACAGGCCTTAATGCATGCCCCACAGCCCAGGCACTTATTCACATCTAAAAAGAAACCTAACTGCTTGGCCATCTTACTCCGTCCTTCCGTTATTGTTATTATTGTTAAGGGAATGCTCAGTTTACTTAAGCCTTGCGAAGCCCTACAAAGGTCTCATTCAGGGCCAAACCATAAGCACCCGTGGCATACCGCCCCATGTCGGTCACGATTCCTTGGTTCAAAAGATTAGGATGAGGAGACATTAAGTCAGACCATTTTTCCAGATAAATAATCACCGTATCGAAAACAATAGTTTGATCGGTCTCGATAATTACCGGGAGTGATCCTCCCTGATTCCAGAGGATAGCCTGATCCCCATCTTTTAAAGCATAGTCCCTGGCCGTTTGGGGATTAAGACGTGCTTTCAGGACAGGTCTGTTTTCATAGTTATTATTAAGGGCACCGTCACCAAGTTCGCCTAAGCAATAAACTTGCGAATTCAAAGTTGTAAAATGATGTGGAGTCAGTAACCGTAAGGGAGCTTCTTGCGGAGCTTTAAGAGACGGAAGATAAACGGGCAGGGCCGGATGGCCTTGCTCTTTTGCCTTTTCCGAGTAAAACTCGTATTTCCCGGAAGGGGTCCGGAACTTCCGTTCCCCCCAAGCTGTAGGAGGAAATTTTACCCGCAAGGGCCCCGGCAAAAGCTCCTCAGGAGAATCGATATTAAGCATCTCCCTAAGTTCCGGTCCAATCTCCTGAAGGACCCACTCCTTTTCCGACCCTTCGGTGGAAAAAGCCGAACTTCCCGGGGCAAGCTCATTCAGACGCTTGGACAAGTCCCAGGCAATCTGCAGGTCCGAGCGGGCTTCCCCTACCGGTTCAATAGCCGGTTCATTGATACCAATATAGTAATGCCAATAGCCGGCATGAAGATCCCAATGCTCATAATGGGTGGTTACAGGTAAAAAGATATCCGCAGCCGCCGAGGAGCGGGTGTGAAAGAGGTCACTTACAACGATAAAATCGAGACCTTGAAGGAGACTTTGCCACGCGGCTTGATTGCTGTCTTGCTGTAGGGGATTGCGGCTGGCGATCCAAAGCATTTTTACCGGGGGATCGGCCTTTAGAGCAAGGCAAGGAAATTGGTTAATATCCAGATTACAATCCTGAGGATGGCCACATTGGGAATCGGATAAGGGTCCGGAAAAACGCCAGGTCTCCATTTGCCCATACTGGATTCCACCACCCGGTCGGCCAACATTCCCCGTCAAAGCCCCTAAAGCATCAATAGCCCGCAGATTCTGTCCCCCGTTGGTATACCGCTGGAGTCCAAAACCTACCCAGATGCAGGCAGGCTTGGCCGAGCCATATTCTAAAGCCAATTCTTCAATGGTGCTTAATGTTACTCCAGTGATTTGAGCGCATTCTTCAAGATCTATTTCACGATTTAAGTAATCGATAAACTCCTTATGTCCCAGTGAATACTCCGGCAGGTCCGGGTCGATAAGATCATGTTTCACTAGAATCCTGGCTATTCCTAAAGCAAGAAGTCCATCGGTTCCCGGATTCACCCTGATAAACTCATGAACCCGGCCGGCAGTGGCTGTAAAATGAGTATCAAAACAGACCACCTTCGCGCCTTTGTCCATAGCCCGAAAGATAACAGGCATCTGATGAACGGCGTTCCAGGCGGGATTAGCCCCCCAGATCCAGATCAGTTTAGCCTGCTCCATATCGGCAGGATCGGAGCAGAAAAAGGCCCCAAGGTCAAAAGTTTGGGCATCCACTCCCGCCGACCAGCATGGTGAACCTACAGCCCGAGTCGTAGGACCAAGACCGGTCATAAAGGCCTCCAGAGCATTGTGCAGAATCCCAAAGTTGCCGGAGTATTTGTTATGGGCAATAGGGAGGGTGGTTCCATACTTTTGTTTAATACTGAGAATCTTTCTACTGATGGTGTCCAGAGCTTCTTCCCAACTAATCCGCTCCCACTGGCCGGAAAAACGCTTGCGCTGGCGCATTGGGTATTTAATCCGGTGGGGGCTATAGACTTTATGGATCTCATCCATAACTTTCTGACAGATCTTCCCTCTGGTATAACTTTGGGCTGGATTACCCTCAATAGCTACCAGGCGGCCATTGCGAGTGGTGCTGATAATACTGCAGGTATCATAGCAATTGCGGGGACAAATATGGTGAGATAAAGTATCCATGCTCAATCCCCCTTTCCGCGAGCAAAACGCTAAAGAAAACTATGTAAAAAGTATAGCATAAATAAGCACATTAAATACATGATTAAAACTAATACTAGGGGCGGGACTTGGTTGAATTTTTTGGAGGTTGCTGTAATGTGCGGAAAAAAAAGAACCCAAAAGAAAAAGTGGCTTGCCGCCGGAATAATAGTCCTTGCCTTAGCTGTGATTTCAGCCTATTATATGCGACCGACACAATTACCTTATGAAACTGTTATAGCTAAAACGGGAGATATTACAACCTATTATTCCTTCACAGGTAATGTTGATACTAAAAACCGTCAGGCGGTCACGGCGGATAAGATGATGCAGCCGGCTGAGCTTAAAGTAAAAGAGGGCGATGTGGTCAAGGTCGGAGACCCTTTAATCAAAACCACAACAGGTGAAACAATTAAAGCTAAAATCCGTGGGGAAATTGTCAATCTGACTGTCGAAGAAAATGCTCAGATCATGCCGGGCACGACCATACTGGATATTGTTGATTTTGATAACCTTGAGACCAAGGTTAAAGTTGACGAATACGATATTGCTGCTGTGACGGTCGGTAAGGAAGCAACCGTTAAAATAGATGCCTTAAATAAAGAGATCAAAGGCAAAATCAGCAGCCTATCGAAAGAAGGTCAGGTTGCCAATGGGGTAACTTTTTTTACGGCAACAATCGATTTAGAAAAGGATCCAAACCTTAAAATTGGCATGACTACAGAGGTCAGGCTTATCAGTAATCAGGCCATAGGAGTTGTCGCATTACCTATGACGGCTATCCAATTTGACGAATATAACAAGCCTTTTATTCTTAAAAAAGATGCCAAGGGTGCAGCGGTTAAAACAGATATCACCACAGGTATCAATGATGGCACCACCGTTGAAATCAAAAACGGCGTCACCGGCGGCGAAACAATTCTCTATCCAAAGCCCGCGCCGGCACAAGATACAGGATTCCCCCGCAGTGGAGGCAGCGGTAATGGCAAACAATGAAATACTATCCATGCAAAATATCAGCAAGAGCTACTTTATGGGTGATGAAGAATTAGAGGTTCTGCATAAGGTGAATTTATCCGTTCAAAAAGGTGAATTCCTCTCGATCCTCGGCCCCTCGGGCTCAGGAAAATCAACCATGATGAATATTATCGGCTGCCTCGATATCCCAACCTCCGGAAAGTATATTCTTACAAACCACGATATTGAAGACTTAGATGAGGTTCAGCTGGCCAAAGTGCGCAACAAAGAAATCGGTTTTGTCTTTCAGAACTTCCAACTTCTGCAGCGGTTGAACGCCCTGCAGAATGTGGAGCTTCCCTTGATCTATTCGGGAGCATCCCCTGCCCAACGTAAAGAGCGGGCTGAAACCATGCTGGACCGTGTCGGATTATCTGATAAAATGCAAAACCTTCCCGTACAACTTTCCGGTGGTCAACAGCAGCGTGTCGCCATCGCCCGGGCACTCGTCACAGAGCCGTCCATTATCCTTGCCGATGAACCTACCGGTGCCTTGGATCAAAAAACCGGGACTCAGGTCATGGAACTTTTTGCCGAGTTAAATCATGATGGAAAAACCATCATTATGATTACCCATGATATTAATATTGCTCGTTACGCTAAGCGCATTGTTCATATTTTAGATGGGTATTTAACAGAACAGGAGGGTTGAAAAGGATGTTTTTGGAAAGCATTAAAATGTCTTGGACAAATATTGTCAATAACAAACTCCGTTCCTTCCTAACCATGCTTGGCATAGTCATCGGGGTCGCCTCAATTATCGCTTTGATTACGGTCGTTCAGGGAGCCTCAACCAGTATCAGCAGTCAGGTCAATACACTGGGTGTCAACAAAATCACCATTACCGCCATGGGCACCCCTCTCAAACAAGGGCTTAGCCAAAGCGACTTAAAGAGCATTTCCCAATTAAAAAATATCAGCGGCGTTTCGCCAACGGTTTCGGAGAAAACCGGGATTGTCTATAACAACAAGGTCCTTGCCGATACAACAGTCCAGGGGAAAAATGAAGTTTTCTTTAAAACCGATGCAAGTCTTTTGCAATCGGGTCGAGCCATCAATGTCCTTGACCTGGAAAACAAAACACAGGTGGCAGTTATCGGCAGCAACATTGTCAAGGAACTTTTTTACGGTGTCGATCCGGTCGGAAAAAACTTAACTATCAACGGCACAGCCTATACAGTAATAGGAATGCTTGCCCCCTCGAGCCAATTCAGCATGGGATCCAATAATAATTCAGTGATTATTCCTTATACAACTGCCCTGCGCAGCTTAGGTGTAAAAAATATCACCAATCTCGATGTTTTTTTAGTAGACACTAAATTAGCCGATGCTACCGTAACCGACATTAAAGGGGTCTTGAATCAGGCTTTTAACTATAAGGAGAATGCCTATAACGTCTTTAATATGGGCGAAATGATCGCATCCTTCCAATCCATGATGTCCATGATGTCCCTGCTGCTGGCCGGCATAGCTGCAATCTCCCTGGTGGTCGGCGGCATCGGTATCATGAATATGATGCTTGTATCCATAACGGAGCGAACAACTGAAATCGGTCTGCGCAAGGCTTTAGGCGCAACTCCCAATACGATCCAACTCCAGTTTATAGTTGAATCCATCTTTCTTTCTGTGTTTGGCGGGCTGATAGGTCTGATTCTGGGTACTCTGGTTGCCTATCTTGCTACCAAACTGATTGGGGTAGGCTTCTTAATTTCCCTATCGACCATTGCACTTGCCGTAGGATTCTCCGCAATCGTCGGTATCGTCTTCGGCTATCTGCCGGCCCGAAAAGCGAGTCGCTTAAATCCCATCGACGCCCTCAGAAGCTTATAAAAGTAACCCCCCTGCCGCTACCTCGGCACCATTAGATAGTAAAAAATGGGCTATCAGGTCAAGATACTTCACTGCGTTCAGTAT
>NZ_CEVWNY010000122.1:0-8239 GCF_982384815.1 Desulfitobacterium sp.
TCACCGATCGCTTCGATACGGGGTTTGATCTCCTCGCCTGCCGTAATGTAGTCATTTATTTTACAGAAGAGGCTAAAGAAATGCTTTATCGCAAATTCGCCAATTCCTTAAATTCGGGTGGGATTCTCTTTACCGGTAGCACGGAGCATCTCTTCGGTATGAATCATTTGGGCTTTAAACTGGTCTCCTCGTTCTTTTACCAAAAACAAAACTAAAGCGATAATTACTATTTCATTATAACTGAACCAGAGCAAGCTTAGAAGGCTTGCTTTTTTATTTTGCTATGTTTATTTAAAAAATGTCATAAATTTCACTTTCCAAATCCTCAATGTTTTGCTAAACTAAAGTAAAACAGGTTAAATATTGGGCAAATGGCCTAACTAAAACTAAGAGGAAGGTGGGATTTCTATTGGTTTTCCACGGTAATCTTATCATCTGTTATGTCCAAGACCCCGAAAATGATCGCTATCTCTTCCAGCTGTTAGGTGGGGAGGTCTGCGAGGTAGGCAAAGATGAGTTCTTTGCTCGTTGGGAGGAATATCGTGCCTATGAGGCAGAGCGCGCCCAACAAAATGGTGTTTATCGTAAACTCCCTGTTACCATGTCCGTAACTTGCAATGTCCGGCGCTCACCGGTGAATATGAATCAACGGCGCAAACGTAAATCGGCTTATTTAATGCAACAACCCATGCTTGCACATGGTTAAGATTGCTAATAAAGAGCTGAAAGACGTATGCGCCGTTTGTTTTCCGTTTGCTTTCCATTAGAAAAGGGGCTGTTTAGCCCCTTTTTTGCGTTATTTAATTTTTTAAGTCATTCGGTTGGCTTGTTGGTAGGCTGCCACAAACTCGTCTACATGGTAAGTAATTCCTTTGCCTTTGTACTCCAGCGAAACTTGCTGGGCTGTAGGGTTATACCCTATATACTTCATCCCCAACTGCTTTGCCATCTTCGCTAGTTCAATCCGCGCGCTTCGTCCTAAATCTTGAAATTTCATCATGCACACGCCCCTTATACCATTTTTTCTCTCTGTAAGGTAAATTTCGGGATTCGGAGTACAATTCACTTGTTAGCACTTGTATTAATCGATTGTAAGATTATCATATCCTATTCCGTAGAATGACGCAACTTGCATTTCCACCCAAAGTTGTTAACAAATCCTGAACATTTTTACCCATGCTTACGAACATAAAGATCCTTCACTTTGCTCGGGATGACCATGCAAAAATCCCTTAAGCAACTTGCCTAAGGGATTTTTTGTTATTAATCATTTAGGTTGTCTGACTACGTCAATTACGGTTCCATCGCGATATTCCACTACGGCTACGACCCGGTCGGTGAATTCTACTGTTTCGGGAACCCCGGTCATTTTCTCGGAAATCGCTTTTAGCTCTTCGATAGTCATGATGGGCAAATCGCTGTCTTTAAGCTTCTCAATTAGGTCGGTTCTCCTGGGGTTGATGGCGATTCCTCTTTCCGTTACCAGGACATCAATAGTTTCCCCCGGAGTGGTTACGGTAGTGACTTTATCCTTAACTACCGGCAGGCGTCCCTTAGTCAGGCTGGTAACGATAATGGCAACCTTAGAGCCGGCAGCGGTGTCATTATGACCACCGGAGGCTCCCATAATAACCCCATCGGAGCCCGTGACCACGTTGACATTGAAGTCGGTATCGATTTCAGTGGCACCTAAAATCATCACATCTAAGTTATTAACGATAGCGCCTTTATCATGAGGGTTGCCATAGAGGGAGCCGGACATAGCCTGGTGTCTGGGATTTTCACGATAAGAGGCTACGGCTTTGAGGTCAAAGCACTGGACATCAAAGAGGTTTCTAAATAGCCCTTCATCCAGCATATCTACAATGTAGCCGGTAATACCACCGGCGGCAAAGCTTCCGACAATATCTTTTTCCTTCATATATTTGCGCACTTCCGCAGCCACTGCCAAAGAAGTTCCACCGGCACCGGTTTGGAAGGACATTTCATTTTGAATATAGCCTGCTTCATTAATTAATTGAGCAGCCATTTTGGCGATCCGTAGGCCCACTGGATCTTTGGTCACGGTCAAGGTTCCCGAGACGATACCATTGGCGTCACCGATGGTATCCACCTTAACCACATAGTCCACAAAGTCTTGGGTAATATCGATGGGACAAGCGGGATAAGGGGCTAGGTTATCCGTAATTGCCACCACTTTATCAGCAAAAAAAGCATCGGCTACGGCATAGGATAAGGTACCGCAGGCAGCGGGGCCTCCGACTCCGTTGACATTACCGTAGGCATCGGCAGTGGGAGCTGCAATAAAGGCAACATCGATATGCAGATCGCCGCTTTCAATGGCCCGGGGGCGTCCCCCATGGCTCATAAGCACGGCAGGTTTTTGAAGAAGACCTTGGGAAATGGCCTTGGCTACGGGTCCGGGAGAAATATAGTTAACCGAAATTTTAGTGACAATCCCTTTTTTAATATATTCTACGAGGGGTTCATGGATGGGGAAGATGCCGGTGGCAGCCACATGAATATCTTTAACCCCCCGCTTGGCGATGGCAGCCATGACCTGATTCAGGACATAGTCTCCGTTGCGCAGATGGTGATGAAAAGATACGGTCATCCCGTCCTTGATCCCTACTTTGTCTAAGGCCTCGTCAATATCGGCTAGGAGCTTCTTCTCCCCGGGTTTAACCGAGCGTAGGGTTACAGAAGCTTTGGCCCGCTCCCCATAGTTTGCAAAGGCCCCCAGAAATGGCCTTACCTTTCCATAGCCCTCTATATACTCTGGAATCTCTCTTCCAAGCACATTTTTCATCTTACTTTGTCATCCTTTCTCAATATATGACACCGTGAACCTTATCCTGATTTATTCTATCCATGAGTCATTAAAAAATAGCGTTCAAGGTATCAATTTGACGCCCATCCAATGCCAGTTTACCGGTGAAGCCCAATCTTTTGGCCGTGAGCGCATCCTTTTCTAAGCCTTCGGAGTCGTTGCCATCGATGAATAACGTATCAATTGCATCGATGCCCGCGGCACGGCAAGCGATTCCCACCCGGCCCCGGACATAGAAGAGTTCTTCCCCCTCTTTGGTCCGTTCTGAACCGAATTCCGCCATTAGACCTTCTCCATCAAGCCATACTCCGGTAATCCGGGGGGACGCGCTGATGAGACTATTAATATTCTCTATAGCAAAAGCCGTTTCCACGACAGGAATGATCTCAATTACTCCTGACGGAAACCCTTCTTCTTTTTCGATGTTAGCAAGGACTTCTTCAACTTGGCTTAAAACCGCAGGTGTTGCCTTCGGAATAATGAGGGCACCAGGTTTTACCCGAGCGATGAGGTCAATATCTTTTTTCCCCTCCTTAGTATCGAGAGGGTTGACCCGTACCAACACTTCAACCTTAGAATAGTCTAAGAAGCCCAACGCCTCTTTCACGAGATTGCGGGCACTATCTTTTTCCTGAGCAGCTACCCGCTGTTCCAAATCAAAAATTACCCCATCCGGATCAAATACCGGTGCATCCTGCATGCTTTTGGGGTTGTTTCCGGATATAATCAAAAGACTCCTTCTTCGCCGCTCCATGATAAAAAACTACTCCCTTCCTATGTACCCAGTTTTCCTTATAATTTCTATTATTGTAAATAAAACTGCGTTTCGAAGTTTACCTAGACAATGCCCTTTCCAGGGCTGTTTGGACACGAGCGCGTATGGTGTAATTCAGGGCTCCTTTATCCTGGACTTTGATCACTACATCCTCAACGCCCATTTCAGCAACCTTATCCATGACTGCTTGCTGAATTTGCTTGCCGAATTGCTTAAGTATGGCACCTTTGGTTTCTAGTTGGACTTGAATACCAACTTGCTCATTGGGCATCACCGTAACCAGAACATCATTGGATTCCAGGGCTCCGGCTTGAGCGGTTTTATTAATCTTCATGAAGTTCCCTCCCTTACACTTTATGTTTGCTTCTATTTCGAATTTTATGCCACTTCATTTTAATGTAAACTCTTTTTCCTAGTTTGACAATAGGAGAAGGTGTTTTAGGAAACTTCTAAATATTTCGACTACCCAAATATATAGGACATTCCCCCGAAGTAGGTGTATAATTCAGGGTAGACTCTTTTATTATACATTTAGGGGGCATTATCGTGAGTATCTTCGAAGCCATTATGCTGATCTGTTTTGGAGCTGCCTGGCCCTTTTCCATTTACAAATCCTATACTTCTCGTTCTGTAGAAGGTAAAAGTGCCTTTTTCCTTATCATAGTTTTATTAGGCTATGTTGCCGGAATCCTGCACAAACTTTTCTTTCAGTATGATGCGGTTATTTACCTCTATATCTTAAATTTCATCATGGTTTCCACAGATTTTTTCCTTTATCTACGCAATAGTCGCCTTGCTAAGGCACCGGGAAAGTCTCAGAAGAGGCTGTTCGAGCAACAAGCTTAATTTAGTATAAGTATGAGTCTGCTTAGTTTCATCCGCCATGATAGTATTTGTCATAGGCTATCGGTGTCTAATTAGCTTAAAACGGGTATCATATGCACTAGAACATCAAGATTGGAGTGACTGGCTTGAGCGAGAACAAAAGCGAACTTGAACTGCGTCTCATGGTCGGCTTGCATGGCACACCCGAGCTCAAGCAAGGGGAAAAGCTTGAACATCTCGGCGTGTTTCGGGAGAGGATATTAAGACTACTTACTAAAGATCAGGTAGATGATAAGGAGATTTATCCGGAAATCGAGGAAGCACTCAAGGACCCACGCTCTACGCGCCTCCTGCTCAACGGGGACATCGCCTATGGTTTCCGTGCCAAGTATATAAATATCGCCCGTAAATACAATAAGCCCTACACGGTTGTCAATGACCCCAAGCTAAAAGGGAAAGTCGGACTTGTAGTGGCTTCTGATCAAGCCGTTGATGTGGAAAAAGTCGAAGTAGATTAGGCTATGCAATAATTTTCTAAGGGGACTTCATTTTTATTCCAAATAATAAGGGCTCCTGTTATAAACAGGAGCCCTAATATTTCACCGGTTATAAGCTTAATCCACTTTTAATGAACACGAATTCTTTGACCAGGGTAAATGAGGTTGGGGTTGCAGATATGAGGATTTTTCTGAACCAGCCGGTTGACAGACGTTCCGTAGCGTTTGGCAATTTTGTGCAAGGACTCACCGCGTTTGACTGTGTGTTTCATTCACAAGCCTCCTATAAGATGATACACCGTATCTTATGTGGATTAATTCTTGTGAGTGCATTTCCTATTTAAAAAGGACAACCAAATGGTTGTCCTTAAAATTCCAAGAAATAAAGAAAAAAACAGGCAAAGCCAATCTATAAGCCGGGTTCTGTACCTTCTTCACAGAAGGTGATGATCATCTATCTGGGACCGCTGTTACCAACGGCCTCAAGCGACCTAACCCGAAGACGAAACGGGCAGCTTCATTGTCTTCCTATTCGGTCTTGCTCCAGGTGGGGTTTGCAGGGCCAGCCTGTCACCAGGCTGCCGGTGAGCTCTTACCTCGCCTTTCCATCCTTACCCTTGCGGGCGGTTTATTTCTGTTGCACTTTCCTTAGGGTTTCCCCCACTGGGTGTTACCCAGCACCTTGCCCTTTGGAGCCCGGACTTTCCTCAGAAGCAACCTTTCGGTTCTCACTTCCGCGACCATCCGATTGACTTCGCTTAATCATCTTACTCGATTATGTGTTAAAGGTCAAATTGTTTTAATTGGTATAATTACCATTCAGACCTTAACTATTAGGGTAGCTTGCATTAGACCGGCGCAATTCTTCAATTTCTTCATCAATATCCATAAGCGAAATAAGTAATTTCGCTTTGTTTTCAGAACCTTTAGCCAGTAAACTCAAAATTCGATCACGTTCAAGATGTAAAATTTCGGAACGACTCATTATGATTCCCCCTTTGTTTATTTTCAAAATTATAAAAGAATTGTAGCAAAAAAGTAATTATTAGCATCAAGGAATATTTTTAGCTGCTAAATATACTTTAACTCAATTCTTGCCAGAAATCCGTGATTTGAATCACTATTTTTTAGAATAGTCTAATTATTCGAGATATATTCAAATAATTAGTAATTTTTCGGTTATAGAATTATTCCTCCGACATAATATTACATCATATGACTTTTTAAGTCAATAACCCGTGTCCAGAATAGTCTGAAATCATCAGGGGACTTTTCATCTTTTCACTTACTAAAAACTCAACACCGGCTAAGGCTTGGTCAGCCTTTAAGTATTCTGCCAAGGTCTTAGTCATTGGTAGTTCACCCCAAAAATGCCCCATATCGATAAGGGACATCCCTGCCTCCAAAGCATCCAGTGCCCCATGGTGGTCCACATCCCCCGTGACCAGGAGGTCCACCCCTTTAAAGATGGCTTTGGAGATAAAACTACCGCCACTGCCATTAACAATTGCCACTTTACGAATCGGCTTTTCCGGATCCCCGGCAATCCGCAAGGTCGGTTCATCTTCATACTCATAAGGAGCCAGACTTCTCAGACCGGAAGTAAGCTTTATCGACAGACTCCCAAGGCTTAAAGGCTCCTCAAGATACCCGACTACCCCATATCCACGATAAGATCCCGGGTTATGAAGTGGGATTAAATCATAAGCCGGTTCTTCGTAAGGATGGGCCCTTTTCAAAGCTTTTACTGCTTTGTCGATTAATCTTTCCGGTATGAGACTCTCTAGGCGAGTTTCTTCCACCCGGGTCAGCTCGCCGATCTCACCGATAGTGGGATTAGCACCGGCATGAGGGCGAAACATTCCTATGCCCTCCCCGGCGAAGAAGCACTCGCTATATTCCGAAGCATGTGGCCCATCAGTAACCCCTTCCCCAACTCCGGCTTTGGCTAAAGCCTGGCGAAGCTGCTCAGCATGGGTTCGCGGAACGAAGGTCACTAACTTCACTAATCTTACGGAGCCTGTTACACTGAAGGTGTCCATCTTGGTAAGTTCCAGCACCCTACCTAAACTCCAACTTGAGGAATAGGAAGACTGGTCAAGGTTAGTATGGGCGGCATAATAAGCAATTCCCGCTTGGATAAGCTGAATGGGCAAACTTGCCCCGCGATTATCCCCGCGCAAATTCTTTAAGGGCCGAAAAATTATAGGATGATGAGCAAGGATAAGTTGGACACCTTTCTCCTTTGCTTCCTGAAAGACATCGGGAGTAGCATCAAGGGTTATCAAAACCCTTGCCACAGGTGCTGAGTAGTCGCCAACAATAAGACCCACATTATCCCATTCCTCCGCCCAGGATTTAGGGGCGATCTTTTCAATAATCTGTGCAATTAAACCGATGGAAACAGGCATTTTTTCATCTCCTCCAGTCCTTTAATTGTTAAATCAAACTCCTGAATACGCTTAAGGACTTTTTCCTGATTTGACTTTCGCATTTCACCTATGCTCCGTTGAAGGGTGTGTATTTGCTCATCGATCAAAATCTTCAGGTCCTCCACGGAATGATCCATAGCCAGGGGACCAAATTCCCAAATCAATTTTGTCAAAATGCTCTCCGCCCCACCTTGGCGCGAAAACCCCGAAACTTCCGACTTAAGAATGTGATCACACCATATATGTACTTTCTTTTGGAGTTCCTCCGCAGTATATCCTCCTTGGCGGGAGAAATGCATAACGACATAAATCCGCTCTTCCTCAACGATATATTCCTCGCGCTTCATTTTCCAACCCTCTTGGAGGAGGGTTAAACGCACTTTGCCCTCTGCCCCTTGTGGCTGCAGAATAAGGTCTCTAACCTGGGACATAACTTGCGGTCGCGCTGCAAAGATTTCCAGCATAGTATTCCCGCCCATCCCGCATAAAGTCAGTGTATCCACTTCCCCTGCCTGAATCGGCTTGAGGCCATCACCAAAACGAACATCGATGGCCGATTTTAGACCGCGGTTTTCAATGGCTGCGCAAGCAGAGCGAAAAGGTCCTTCATGGACATCCACCGCCACAGCTCCCTTAATTTTTCCGGTCTCCCAGAGGTAAATGGGAAGATAGGCATGATCTGTCCCGATATCTCCAAGCCGCGAATTTTCAGGAACAAATGAAGCAACCAGTTGTAAACGTGGTCCTAAGTTTACGGAAACCACCATGAGAAAACTCCTTCCGGAATAAATTAATCGGTATAAATAGCTAAAATAGCGAGATGCTTACACATCTCGCTACATTTGTTCATAATTGGTGACCCGTACGGGATTCGAACCCG
>NZ_CEVWNY010000123.1:0-8042 GCF_982384815.1 Desulfitobacterium sp.
TCAAACTGAAAAAAGAGGACTTTTGTGACCAGCTAGATAGCATTTTAACCGTTGGCGATTTCTATAATCTCGCTGCCGGCGGGGAGATTATCTTCACCTAATAAAACCAAAACAACCTGTCATCCCCTGCCCGTGGTAACATCTACCAGCAGCCAAGCATATCTTAAATTAGATAATAAGCCGGACTTATTCTCAACAAAAATAATAAGGAGGTTTTGACTATGTTAGGTCGCTGGTGGGGTGGCTTTGGCTTCGGTTGGCCTTGGTTTGGCTTTGGCTTCGGATGGCCCTGGTTTTTATGGTGGTAAAACCTCATTCTTATGTAAAAAAACAACCACTGCCGTGACAGGCAGTGGTTTTCCTATTAAATAAGCTTAGGGATAATCCGACCTGTTTCTTCCCTATAATCCAGGTATTCTTGACCGAACTTATCAATCAGCATTGCTTCCTCCCGTTCGATCCGGAAACAATGAATTATAATTGCCGCAAGATGAGGGATAAGCACTAAATAGTTGGCGGCTATCAGCGAGACACCTAACATAAAAGCAAATAAACCCGTATACATGGGATGACGTATTACCTGGTAAGGACCTGATGTTATGAGTTGATGATTATCTTTCAGCTCCAAATCGGGGGAAAATTGCTTATCTAAAATGCTGTGCACCCAAGCAAGAAATGGAAGTGCACCGACCCCTAGTGCTAAGCCCGTTAGGCGCATAGATTCAGGAATGCTTATCTTAAAGTTACTTATCCAGTTAAAATTAACAGCATAGACAAAGATGCCAAGCATCATAAGATCGGAAACAATCATTCGTATGGTGAATAGGGTTTTGCCTTCCCGGTCTATGATTAATCCCCTCTTAGC
Source organism: Desulfitobacterium sp. (assembly GCF_982384815.1). Taxonomy (NCBI): domain Bacteria; kingdom Bacillati; phylum Bacillota; class Clostridia; order Eubacteriales; family Desulfitobacteriaceae; genus Desulfitobacterium; species Desulfitobacterium sp. The sequence continues at coordinate 866 of NZ_CEVWNY010000123.1, forward strand.
CTCTGCCTTAAAAGTTTCACCATCAGTGGTTTTTTTACTATAGTAGCTACGAATAGCCATAAAGGTTAAATACACTACCAAAAAGGTAAGTCGCCAAACTCTTTCGCTCATCTTTAGATCCTCTCTACTCTCTACGCTTTATCAATGGACAATAAAAAAAGAAAGGCACGCTATAGCAGCATGCCTAATTTTTTTAGAAGATTACACCCAATGCAATTAAGATGAGGATTGCAATGGCAATGATACCCACGCCCACGCCAACGCCAACGCCACCTACCGGAGCTGCAGGAACACAGCCGCAGCCTGCTCCATAACCATATCCACCGTATCCGTACATTTAGTTTCCTCCTTTTTATTCCGAATTATCGAATCTAATTTTTTAGAATACAATTCCCAAGGCAATAAGCAAAAGAATGATTACTACAACGATTGCGATTCCTGCTCCAACACCGGCTCCACCGCCACCTACTCCTGCTCCAAATGCCATTTCAAGCCCTCCTTACTTTGGTATTATTTGGTATCTACAATAACATAATATGGAAGGACAGCAAACTTGTTACTACTATTTTTACTCGCCGACAGTTTTGTTGCCAACCCCTAAACTAATGACCTTAAAGAAACAAAATAGCACTCATAAAGAAAGAGTATTCTTATTGGCAAAACGGCCATAAAGAATACTCTGCTTCCTATTGTGGTGAAAGAACTTTTCCATTTTTATCAGTGATAATGACTTCACCGATCCACCGCCACTCCTCACCATACACCGGTTCGGCTTTTTCGTCGAGTGTCATTTTTTCAACAACTGTACGATGATCCAAACCAAGACTATCAGTCGCAATTACTGTCATTGTCAAGGCATCCCCTGCAGAAAGAGTAAACTTATGGTCGATAGGGGTCCAGTCACCCTCTGTATTTACCGGTTCCTCGGCAACAATTTTTCCATTTATATCTATGACCAGACGAGCTTTTTCAATAGTGTTGTTTGCTACAGGCTTTGCCTCAACACTCACATTGCCTTTACTATGATATTCTCCTAGCAACTCATTGGGCTTTTTACTATATATTGTTCCGCTTGGACGCTCGTATTGAGCATGTGTAGTAGGTAATATTTCTGTTTGAAGGCTCTCCATTACCTCCAACTTCTCTGTTTTCTCAATCCCGCTATCTGCTAATACAACCTTAGCTTCGATTGGATCAAAAATATTTACCCAAAGAGTGGCGGTAAAGGTAGTCCCATTTCTAGTCATAGCTACATTTTCACCGGATACATAGAGGGTGGCCTGGGTATCGGCTTTTGTTTCTTTTGGTGTAACGCTTAAGGTCAGGGAAACTGCTAGCTTATCAACATCCGCTTTACCAAAGGAATATTCATAGCTGTCAATAATACTGGATTGACGTTTAAGCTGAGTATCGATATTGGCGTATAAGCTATTTATTTGACTGGACTGACTTGAGGACAAACTAAACAGCTGATTCTTTGTGTCCCGCAAATCATCCCGCAAGTTCCCGATGCGGGCAAGAGATATAACCTGCAAAACAACCAGAATAGCAATCGAAATAGGTAGTATAGATTTCTTCAAAAGATAAACCTCCTGACTATGGGCATAATTCCTGTTACAATCTATCAGAAATAATCTTCTATCATTAGTTTTTCTTCAATGATTATGTTTTCTCCTTCTCACCTCCAAAAATTTAGCGATTTTCTCTGAATACCCTATAGGGGTACATTGCAATTTTTACACAGATCTCTTATAATGTTCTCATAAAGCACCTGGCAATTAGCCAAAATAAGATTGATAAGGAGGGTGATAGGAATGCAAATTTCAGAAGAAGCAGCGGTAAAATTAAAAGAAATTATCGCTGAGCAAGATAACCCCAAAAACACCAAGCTGAGAATCGCTTTTGCCGGCTTTGGCTGAGGCGGTCCGCAATTAAGATTAACTCTGGATGAGTTAACTCACGAAGATGATACGGTAGTCGAGTCCCAAGGGGTTACTGTTGTCTATTCCTCTAATTTAGATCAATTTGTAGCTGATTCTACTATTTATTATTCAGACTATAACCAAGGCTTTTCGATTAGAGCTTCAGGACTTTCTTCTTGTTAGCAGTATAAGCTCAATAAGAAACGCTAAAATTTGCTTACAATTAGATAAGGGGACTTTTTAAAGATAGACGGTTAAAACCGTCTATCTACTATTTTGAGGATAAACAGAGGCACTCTAGTGAACACAACATCTAAAAGTGTAAAAACCCAACTTATCTCTGTAAGCAGTCATTAAGCGCTTATGCTTGTCAAGGATTTCAAGAAGCTCATCGTCTATACTCTCCGAAAGGGAAAAATCCGGAGCTGTATCAATATCATTTTCATCATCTTGCTGTACGAATTTTTCAAAGCTGATTTGTTGAAAGCCGGCCCTTTGAAAAAGGTGATACCACTCAGTTCTTGTTAATAATCCTGATACCCTATAAAAATCAACAAGGGTTTTTAATTCTTCCTTAGAGAGTGAATTTTCAAGTACCATTTCAATGGCAAGTAGTACGCCACTGGGTTTAAGCACCCTTTTAAATTCCTGTATCGTTAAGGAAGCGTTTGTAAAGGATGTTACAGATTCCGAGAGGACAATATCAAAGGATTGGTCATCAAAAGGCAACTTTTCAACACTTCCAGGCATCACATTGATAGCCAGATTTAAGGCTGAAAATCTTTGTTTTGCCTTTTCTAACATTGTAGCATTACTATCTATGGCGGTAACATCGCATTGGTACTTTTCGGCAATGTAGGCGGAGGTCTGACCTGTCCCACATCCAGCATCAAGAATGGAGGTTTCCTGATCTATATTTTCCCTGGATAAAATGTCCTTTGTAAGTCGAAGGCCTCCAGGGTGGGCACCCCCAACTCCAAATGATGCTAAACAGTCAAGATATGTATAATTCAATTTTAGTCACATCCCTGTTGTTAAATAACTACATTATATTATGATATAGCGAAACAAAGTTGTGACTTTATAGTTGAAAGACTTCCCATCATGGGATGTGGGGCCAGGGGTGTGTAGATGGGCGTTATTAGAACAGACAAATGGTTACTCGATTTATATGAGCAGCCAATTAAGATATGTGAAAAACTAAAGGTGTATTTTGATAGTGCTCAAGCCTACGAAATCTATAATTACTTAACTCAACATGGCATGTATTGTCCCTTTAGGAACGGAGTTGAGCATGTAAGAGTATTCCAACAAAACAAAGTATGGGAACTTGTGCAGGATGAAGAAGAAGAACTTCAAAGAATGTGGGAAGGACCTAATGTCCCGGTCTTTATTTTTCCATCCGATACTCACAACCTGAAATTTAAAGTGGATACCAACGGAAAATCCGGACTGGCCTTTTACGATAAACTATTTTTGTTTATTTCCATCAATTCTTCCGAAAAAGAAATAAAATCATTATTGACCCACGAATACAACCATGTCTGTCGGTTAGCTAAGTTCCAAAAAAGTGAAAAGGATTATGTTTTACTGGACATAATTGTATTGGAAGGGTTAGCCGAAAATGCCGTCCGGGAAAGATTTGGTGAGGAGTATTTAGCCTCCTATACGTCTTATTACTCAGATAGCGATCTGGAAATAATCTGGAATAACCTAGTACGCCCAAATAGAAATATCTTAAAAACTAATCGTAAACATCTAGAGATATTGTACGGATTAAATTCTTATCCCCAAATGGCAGGATACAGTGTGGGGTATTATTTGGTCAAGAAATATATTGAAGCAAATAACCTAACTTCTAAGGATCTACTTCATATAGCAACCGACAAAATAGCTCAGTTAGAATGATTTAAATGCAAAAAGACCGAAGGCATGCACTCAATTCGGAGCGTAACCTTCGGTCTTTTTGGCTTAAATCCTATAAAAATAAGTCAGACGAAGAAGAATGGAAGTAAAGCTATCGTAGCAATGGAACCCAAGGCAACACCTGCACCAAAGCCATACCACCCATAGCCAAAGCCCCCTAGGTCTTTATTACGCCAAAGGGGTTGTAAATATACACTGTTATAGTCAACATCGCTAATAATACCTTGGTAAACTCTTCCGTCAAAAGTTCTGATTTCTACTGCTCTACCTCTGTATTTTTGGCAAAGCGAATAATAACCTACACCTGCCATTTCGCCACCTCCAAAATTCTACATAATTAATGAGTATAGAATAGTTTATGTAGAATAGTCCTGGAATGGCCACAATTTTCCAAAGGCAAACTCTAACAACAGCTCCCACCATCAGATGAACAGTCGCAGCTAGGTTCTGTGCCGGTCAACCAACCTTTGATAATGGCTGAAGCGCAACCCACACCAGGTTTGACCGCTAGGGCATGAAAAGGGCAGTTTTTAACACAGGCACCGCATTCGATGCAACAGTCTTTATTAATTATGGAAGATTTACTGTTAATAATCGCAAAAACCTGATGGGGACAAACATCGATACATTTTCCGCAGCCTGTGCATCGGTTTTGTTCCAGTTTTAAGGTTGATACGTTTTTTAAATATTGGTTCTTCATACTTTTAATCTCCTTTAATTATTATATGAAGCTATTGACCAGTATCAATACGCACCCTATAACAATTGAAATAATAATAGCCGGAATAGCTATTTTCATCTCTTTCAAAACCCCTGAAAAGGAAGTGTACGTTGAAGAACCGGTAAAATTCATGGCTAAATAGGCCGAAACAGCAGGAAAAATGAGTACGTATCCAAGAGCCTGAAGCAAACCATATTGAGGATCATAAGGCCATCCATTCAGCCAATTAACCAGAATCGCCCAGACAAGTCCTATTAGCCAACCTTTCCAGGCAAAGGCCCGCCCCGGAATCAAAGGCAGCAATACAGGTGTTAATACACATCCGACAATTATGGCACCCAAATATCCGTAAAAATCGACCACCCCAAAAGGCCCCAGACCCATAAGGTTTAGCAAAAAAAGCACTCCGAAAATCATTAATGACGTTTTCAAGGTGCCCACAAGTTCAATTGGAGTCAAAACCAGTCGATCATAGGCACTGAATCGTACTGCTCTCATTTCAGGCGTGGCGTTCATTCCCGTTTGAATAAATTCTTTTATATCTTTGGCCCTTACCGGTCCATAAATAACCTTGAACCCGGAATACTTAGTGACCTCATGAGCACTTACACCCGGAGCACCCAACTGAGGTAAGATAAGCGTTCGATGAGCAATAACCCTATCAAGCTGGACAATGGCTAAACGGTTGATAAGTTCGGTTGTTCCGAATGTCCCTTTGCCGGCGGCACACCAAACATTGATCCCTTTGGTGTCAAGAACCAGAATCCATGTATCCAGTCCGGATAACTCTTTTCGCAAGCTATCAAAGCTCAATTTGTAATTGGCCGTAACGAGAACAGGAGAACTCTCATTTGGATTCCCCACACGATAAAGTCCCGGCTCCACCTTATAATTCATTCTGTTAATACCCCAACGAACCTTCCACGAACCCAATTTATCATGAAAGGTCAATTGAGTCGACGCCTGCATGATCTTAATCTCTCTACCCGTGTCAATGGATAACATACTCCACCTCATCCTTATTTCGATGTTATTTGACCGCTAATTATCCTTTCTTTAAGGTTTAGAATCTTATCTTTTATAACCTTAGCCGTTTTAATAAACTCTTCATCGCTTTTACCGGTCGGATCTTCCTGACCCCAGTCTTCTCTGTGCTTACAGGGCATGTAGGGACAATTAACATTACAGCCCATCGTTACCACGATATCCGGCTGAGGAATATCTACAATAAGTTTGGAAAACTGTGTCTTTTCCATATCGATATCGTAGAGCTGTTTTATAATCCTAACAGCGTCTTTATTGATAGAAGGTCTGGTTTCAGTTCCTGCAGAATAGGACTCAAATACATCGGAAGCTAGCTTTTTACCTAGGGCTTCAGCTATCTGTGAACGGCAAGAATTATGAATACAAACAAAAGCAACCTTTACCTTATTCATTCTTTTACCTCACTTGAATTCTATTTGCAAGGATGCACTTATCCCCTTTCATTTCATCGGCATTCCAAGCAATTATTGCGAAGTTGCCTTTACACCACAGAGACCTGTTGGACAGCACATTGCCGGCACTTCAATGAGTGGACCAATAACGGATGCGAAGGCTTGATCTGAGGCAATTCCAAAGACGGCGACAGCCGCGGCAATGGCAAGTTCAAAGTTATTGCTGGCTGCGGTAAAGGCAAGGGTACTCATACTCTCTAAAGTCTTAGCAAGACTTGGAAAGAGGTCCCCCCCCTAACACCCCTATCCCCATGGCAAGGAAAATCCATAGGGTTAGAAAGCGATCCAGCATAGATAATTTCGCCGGGTCTTTAGCACTCACATTGGCGACCTCCTTCATTATTATTTTCCTTTTGGCTTGTTATTTCATCTAATAGATTTTTGGCAGCTTCACATCCCTCCTTATCAAGAGAATAGTACATCCACTTTCCTTCCCTCCGGCTATCCACAAGTCCAGATTCACAAAGAATCTTCATGTGGTGTGATAGGGTTGATTGCCCGATCTTCATATCCTCGAGGATTTCACAGGCACATCTCTCAGTACTTTGCAACATCTCAATAATCATCAGCCGATTCGGATCGCATAGCGCTTTAAAAACTTTTGCGTTATTTTCATATTTATTTTCCATATTTATATCTACACCTCATATCTATTCTTATCAATATATTTATCGTATGCTTCATATCGAAGAATGTCAATATAAAATGGTAAGCCTGCAATATAATCTTATGCATAGAATTATTTTTACTCGCAATAGACCGCACTGCTGACGGATCTGGAAATTTCAACATACATCACTACTTATTATGATAGGCGAATAAAAAGGCCAGAGTATACGGCAAATTTATGTCGTTTACTCTGGCCTCTAGATAATTTAAGCCCAGCTTTTTGATAGGATTGTAATACCTCAATTGTGGAATCCCCCATAACCTCCTTAGGCACCAACGAATAAATCTCCCACTTTTTCTTCCTTCCACTTAAGTACAAAATAGTCCCCTTTGGCTGCTGGGCCCACTCCCGCAGGTGTGCCGGTGAAAATGATATCCCCTTCATCCAATCCAAAGTGTTTAGCACAAAATTCGATGATTGTAGGAATATCAAAAATCATCTC
>NZ_CEVWNY010000124.1:0-8022 GCF_982384815.1 Desulfitobacterium sp.
ACCATAGGTTTAACTTTATCTTTTCTCTTTTTGAAGTTCTCGATGGCAAGGTCAATAAGTTTTTCTACAATTTTATCCGTTTCCGAAGGATCGTAGGGGAGCTTATGCTGAAGTCCGGGGATATCAATAATGGTGCTGATGGAGACCAGTGTAGCCTGATATTTTTCCGCATACATATCGATAGCCGGAGGTGAGCAGTTTTCCTCCATAGCAAAGACATCAACTGTTCCCGTGGCCAGGAGCGGCTCGATTGCCAACCAGTTGCCCATTAATCCCACAAAGACGTCATCCACCGCAAAACGCTGAAGAAGCTCTTGTCCCGTCTCAATAGAGCCGACCACCCGCAACCCTTTTGCTCCCGCGGCTTTTGCTTTTTCTTGAACATCGGCAGAGCGTGCTCTCTCAATGGTGGCCGCACCAATCCAGGGTTGATGACCGTTAAAGACAACATTGACATAATCCGGGCACATAATTCCTAAGTCCACTTCGACTTCATGGGGCATGGGAGTTCCATAAAGAATATCCTGCACCATTTCCAGGCCGATTTGGGAGTTATAAATGGTAGCCAGCCCTAAGCGGAGGGCTTTAATCGCCAAAGAAGCATAGTTGCCATCCACATTGGTCAAGCAGCTTGCCACGCAGTTTTGCTCCTCGTGGACTGTTCCGGAAGGATAGATATTAAGATCACGCCAGACTTGCTTCCTTTTTTTAGGGGCAAAAGCTTCTACCATCAAGTTAGTCTCTTCTACCCCGATTCTTTGTTGGTTTTCCAAGAGATCAGCCAACCGGATGGCCATCTGATTAATATCCTGGTTAGTATCAATTCCTAACTTTTCGCACATCCATTTTAGTTTTTCCGGTTCCTTAATTTTAAAAGGAGTTTTCCCTTCCGCAGTGGCTTTTAAGGTCCGAAAAGCTTCATAAGCATGATGACTATATGTACCCGCACCCATAATATTTTGCAGAAGAAATTTTCTCATGGCCATGGCATCAGGGCCTATCCCACAGACCCCACGCCCCTGCTCTTCTTTATCAGTGATTCGGCAAGGACCGTTAGAGCATTGTTGGCAGCTTCGGCCCTGGAGACAAAATTTACAGCGGATTTTTTCCTGGGCCGCATAACGATCGAAAACATTGGACATCCCATCTTCCCGGATTCGCTTAAGCATTTCCTCCACAGAATCGTGGTAACTTACCCGTCCTTCGTTTCTTTCCAGAATCGATTCAGTCATTAGCTTCACTCCTTATTCTTTGACCGGTTCTAAAGGAAAAGACCATTCAACAAAGAGTTTGCTCGCTTTGCCTTGTGAATATGTATCCCTATACAATTCCTAGTAGGATTATCATAGTTTAAATTAGATTTTTTAAAAAATGCAAAAATAATGTATACTTATACATTCCAGACTTATAAAGAGTTAGGCAATATGTTAAGATGTGTACTATAATAGTTGCCTTTTAGATTGAAAAAGAAAATTTGAGGAGAGTGATGTTTTTGTGATTGCTGTCTCGGTCGTCTTCTATATGGTCATGATGTTGGCCATCGGGTATTATTCCTACAAGAGGACCACGAATCTGTCGGATTATATGATTGGGGGTCGTACTCTTGGCCCCGCTGTTACCGCTTTAAGCGCTGGGGCTTCCGATATGAGCGGCTGGCTGATGATGGGACTCCCCGGAGCCATGTTTGCTGCCGGGATAAGCTCTGCCTGGATCGTTGTCGGGCTTACTATCGGTGCTTATTTCAACTGGCTTTATGTTGCACCACGTTTACGCTCCTATACTGTGATTGCTAGTGATTCAATCACGATTCCTTCCTTCCTCGGTCATCGTTTTCATGATACTTCCCATGTCATTCGCTTGGTTTCCGCACTTGTAATTATTACTTTCTTTACTTTTTATGTCTCCTCCGGTTTGGTTTCCGGTGCCGTTCTCTTTAATACAACTTTTGGTTTGGATTATCATACAGGCCTTTGGTTAATCCTAGCGGTTATTGTTGGTTATACCCTTATCGGTGGATTCCTGGCAGTTAGTTTTACGGACTTTGTTCAAGGTTTGATCATGGTCACAGCCTTAATTATGGTGCCTATTGTAACCATTTGGCATAGTGGCGGCCTTGGTGCCAGCTTCGACACTATTCGCTCCATCGACCCGGCACTCTTAGATATCTTTAAGGGAACTACAACCATCGGCATCATTTCCCTATTGGCCTGGGGCTTGGGTTATTTCGGCCAACCCCATATCATCGTGCGTTTTATGGCTATTTCCTCCGTCAGTGAGATTAACAAATCCCGTAAAATCGGCATGAGCTGGATGATCTTTTCCGAAGTTGGGGCCATGTTCACCGGTCTGGTTGGAATCGCCTATTTTGCAACTCATGGGCTAACCCTCGCAGACCCGGAAAGGATATTTATCGAGCTGGGCAAGATTCTTTTTCACCCGATTATTACCGGGTTCCTAATTTCCGCAATCCTTGCCGCAATCATGAGTACAATCTCCTCTCAACTCCTGGTAACCTCTAGTTCCCTTACCGAAGATATCTATCGTATTTTGTTCCGTCGTTCTGCTAACGATAAGGAACTTGTTTTGGTCAGCCGTCTTTGTGTATTATTGGTAGCTCTTCTGGCAACTTATCTAGCTTGGACCCAAAATGACACCATTCTCAACCTGGTAGGTTATGCCTGGGCAGGTTTCGGTTCCGCCTTTGGTCCGGTTATTATCTTGAGCCTCTATTGGAAGCGCATGACCAAGTGGGGGGCACTGGCCGGCATGATTATGGGTTCCCTAACCGTTATCCTCTGGAAGCAATTTCTTGCTGCCAGCACCTCTTTGTATGAAATGATTCCCGGTTTTGCCGTAGGACTACTTTCTATTGTCGTTATCAGTCTCCTCACCTCTGAGCCACCTAAAGAGGTTCAAGATGAATTTGAAAAATCTGCAGCAGAGACAAGAAGCAAGTAAGAAGAAATATCCTTCACAAACTTCACCATTATCGCCGATGCATTCATTACTCCACACCATTAAGAATATTTTCTTCAGTGAAAAGCAAAGCCTGGCTTAAAAAAAGATCCGCTACTCTAGGTGACTAGTTTACCTGAGTAATCGGATCTTTCTTTATTGTTTTCCATATACAATATGAGCCAAAGGTATTAGCTATTTTCCTCGATGATATTACGAGCAATCTTTACCCCGCAGGCTTCCGCTTGTGCAAGGCCGCGGGTGATTCCCGCTCCGTCCCCACCTGCATAAAGTCCGGCTATCTCAGTCTCGAAATTGCTTTTCAACTTGGGACGAGAGGAGTAGAATTTAGCTTCTACACCATAAAGCAAGGTGTGCTCGGAGGCAATGCCGGGAGTTACCTTATCCAAAGCTTCAATCATCTCAATGACGCTTTTCATGGTGGAATATGGAAGCACCAAACCTAGATTTCCCGGAACAGCTTCTTTCAAGGTAGGTTCTACAAAGCTTTCCTTAACCCGCTTTTCTGTAGAACGGCGTCCCTTCATGATATCCCCAAAAGTCTGAACCAAGACACTGCCATTAGACAAATCGTTGGCCAATCGGGAAATGTTCTTGGCATATTCGGTGGGCTTATTGAAGGGGTAAGAGAAGTTATGAGAAACCAAGAGCGCAAAGTTGGTATTATTGCTGCCGAGATTCTTGTCGCGGTAAGCATGGCCATTGGCTAGCATGACTCCGGTATGATTCTCAATAACCACGTGGCCGGAAGGGTTGCTACAGAAACTTCTAACCGTTGTACCTACGGAAGTCCGATAGAGGAATTTCCCTTCGTAAAGGTTCTCATTAATATCTTCCATGATGGTATCGAGGGTTTCCACCCGGACCCCCACATCCACCTGATTGCTGCTCATTTCCAGATTGTAATTCTTTAGGACATCTTTAAACCATTCTGAACCATCCCGGCCAGGAACAACTACTACCCTAGGTGCATAGTATTCCTCTCCCTTACCGGTGCGAATTCCTGTGACTCGCAGGTTACCTTCTACTTCATCGGTCATAATATCGGCGACTTCTGTTTCAAACACCATATCGATTTTACCCTTAAGGAACTCATAGATGTCCTTAAGAATTTCCAAATTCAATTCCGTTCCCAGATGACGCACTTGGGCCCGAAGTAATTTCAAACCGGCACCCAAGGCTTTCTTTTCAATTTCCTTTACAGCCGGTGTGCCCGGGTCGGTGAGTGCGGTAATAGCTCCATGTTTTAAGTTAATCCCATCCACATATTTTATAAGATTTAACACCTCGGAAGAAGGCAGATACTCGGTGAGCCATCCACCAAACTCTGTAGTGATATTGAATTTCCCATCAGAATAAGCTCCGGCACCGCCAAAACCATTGGTAATCGAGCAGGCCGGAGTACAGCTGGCGAACTCTCTTTGTTTATTAGGCGGCGGACATTTGGAAAGGGTCTTTTTTAATATGGGGCAACTGCGTTTATAGATATCCCGTCCCTTTTCGATTAAAAGTACCGAACATTCAGGAGCTTTAGTAGCCAATTCATAACCAGCAAAAATACCGGCGGGACCTGCCCCAACAATGATCACATCATACTTTTTCAAGGCTCATTCCTCCTTAGCCAAAACTTAACAACAAACAAACCTTATCAACTATACCTTATGTTCTCAAAGAATTCAAGACTAAAATCCGAACATTTTCCCCCCAAATTTAGTTTTTTGTTTGCCTACCTAAATTTAGCATACCGAACACAATTTTCCACTAAGGGAATAACTGTTTTTATTGATATCGAACATCTATTCGCATATAATATATAAGGCAAGATACTTCACTGCGTTCAGTATGATATAGGAAACTACTTCAGGTGGAGTTTTGACTCCATCTGAAGTTAGTTGACTTATCCACCGAGTGGACACAACCCAGGTCATCCTGAGCATGTGCGAAGGATCTTTTGTTAAGGTAAGCTCTCTTCTTAGGTGGTGGTTAGGTTGAACAGGCATACTATCTTTCATATTGATGTGAACTCGGCGTATCTCTCTTGGGAAGCAACCTTTCGATTGCAGCAAGGAGATTCCCTGGATTTAAGGACGGTTCCTTCTGTGGTAGGAGGAGATCCTTTGACCCGTCACGGCATCGTCCTGGCCAAATCGATTCCTGCCAAGAAACACCATATCAAAACCGGGGAAACTTTATACTCAGCTCTCTCCAAATGTCCCCAACTTATTATCGCCAAGCCTAATTATCTACTCTTTCGCCAATGCAGCCAAGCTTTAGGCAACATCTTAAAAGAGTATTCTCCTTTAGTCCAACAATTTTCCGTGGATGAATATTTCCTGGATTTTACCTCCGTGGATCAACTCTTTGGTGACCCCCTGAAAACGGCCTACATAATCAAGGATCGGATTAAAAACGAATTGGGCTTTACAGTGAATATCGGCATTTCCACTAATAAACTGTTGGCAAAGATGGCTTCGGAATTGCAAAAGCCTGACCAAGTCCATACCTTATTTCCGGAGGAGATTCCCGAAAAAATGTGGCCCCTACCTATTGAAGAGCTATTTATGGTAGGAAGAGCAACCTCCCGCAAACTTCTTGACCGCAATATCAAAACGATCGGTGAGCTAGCGCACACCGACCCCTACATTCTAAGATCGATCTTAAAAAGCCACGGCACCCTAATTGGGAATTATGCCCGGGGGATTGAAAACTCGCCTGTGTGGCCCGGCGGTTGCGTGGAAGTTAAAGGTATGGGCAATTCTACTACCATGCCCTTCGATGTGGACAATCGCCAGGAAGCCCATCTGGTTCTGCTTTCTCTAGTGGAAACAGTCAGTGCCCGCTTGCGTCATGATCAATACTTTGCCCGGCTTGTAGCTATTTCCTTTCGGACCAACGAGTTTCTTAATTACTCCCACCAACGGAAAATTTCCCATGCCACCGACTGTACCAACGAAATTTGGGAAATTGCCTGTGAGCTCTTCGATGAATTATGGAAGGGCCAGCCTCTCCGACATATGGGAGTTCGGGTCTCCGAGCTTTGCCAAAATGACTTTTTTCAGCTTTCCCTCTTTGGGAAAGATTATGAGCAGGAGCGCAAAGTAGATCGGGCTGTTGATGCGATTCGCGAACGTTTTGGCTCCAATGCTATCATGCGGTCTTCTTATCTTCATTCCGGTCTCAAAGCCATGACCGGAGGGGTAATTGCTGAAGAAGAATATCCGATGATGACTAGTCTGCTATAAAGCTCCGGACAACAACATGTATCGTAAGAAGGCGGTCGCTTCATTGACGGTCATCGGCATGGGGGTCCGCCCTGGGAGGAAGAACTTTCGCACATGCTTAAGATGACACAATGATTGGTCTCTGTCATGCTGAGCGCAGCGAAGTATCTTGACCCCAAAAGATCCTTCAGTCGTTCCTCCTTCAGGATGACAACTCTAATAAAGAAGGAAGTGTTGAAAAGTGAAGGTTATCATGCAACCCATTGAGATGGTGGCTCGTTTCAATGAACATGGCATCCCCCGGCCGGTTAAATTCAAAGCTAGCTTCGAGGGAGTTCCCATTGTTATCTCCGTTGATAAAATCATTTTAAAAAATGAGGAAAAACTAGCCGGCAATCGCATGTTAATTTTTCGCTGCCAAAGCCTTATCAATGGACTGCTTAAAGTATTCGAACTAAAATACGAACTCAATACTTGTACATGGTTTTTGTACAAGATGTGATTCTTTACAGACTCCGGCCTATGCTTAGAGCTAAGGGACGAAGCTCCAAAGCCAGCTGGGCAAACTGTTCCGGGGTAAGGGACTGAAAACCATCGCTTTGGGCTTCGGGCGGATTGGGATGAACCTCGATCAGCAGTCCATCGGCCCCCACCGCTACAGCAGCCTTGGCTAAGGAAGGAATGATATCTACTCTGCCGGCGGCATGGCTGGGATCTACAATCACCGGCAGATGGGAAAGCACCTTGACCAAGCTCACCGCGCTAAGATCTAAAGTATTGCGGGTGCTGGGCTCAAAGGTGCGGATTCCCCGTTCACAAAGAATAACTTGAGAGTTCCCCCCGGCGAGGATATATTCTGCAGCCGCAAGCCATTCTTCCACCGTAGACGCAAGCCCTCGCTTAAGAATTACAGGCTTATCAAGCTCGCCCAAAAGCTTAAGCAGTTGGAAATTCTGCATATTGCGGGAACCTACCTGCAGGATATCCACTTTATCCAACAGTGCTTCAAGGCCATGTTCGCCCATTACCTCGGTTACGGTGAGCAACCCATATTCTGCTGCAGCCTCCACCAGGTACCCTATTCCTTCTTCCCCTAAGCCCTGGAAGCTGTAAGGTGAGGTGCGGGGCTTGTAGACTCCGCCCCTTAAGACCTTGCCGCCGGCCGCCTTTACCCCTTTGGCTGCCCTTAGCATCTGTTCTCTGGATTCCACCGCACAGGGACCCGCCATTAGCACGATTTCTTGAGCCCCGATGGCCGTAGCTCCTATCTTAATTACGCTTCGTTTATCCTGTAAAGCAACTAATGGCAAATCCATATCTTATCCTCCCGTATATAATAGTCCACGGCTGTCCCCTACTTAGGACGAAAGCCGTGGACTTTCGCATTACCACCCATTTTGGCCCATAGGCCCTCCGCAACAAACACAGGACTTCGCACCCCTATGCCTTTTGTTGGAAAATATATTTTTATTATTATAGCCAATAAATATAGGAAATACAAGGTCTTTGCTGAAGAGCATAGGAGCCTGAACTATTAAGCCTGATTGGCAGAGTAAATGCAACTGGATTAGAATAGGTGATTAGTTATTTTGGCAATTATTATTGAACAGGCAGTAAAGCAAAGCCGCTGGGATGTGCTTTTAAGTCGAAGGTTTCACTCATACCCCGCCAGGTTATGGTAAATATGTAAGTGTCTTCGGCAGCATTAAGTGCACCACCACTACTTCCACCCCCACCCAAACGGGCCAAGCCCTCCGAATTTAAGGAAAATCCCGTGCCACCCTGCGAACCATGAGGCTCTATAAGGGAATATTTAAACTCTCCG
>NZ_CEVWNY010000125.1:0-7816 GCF_982384815.1 Desulfitobacterium sp.
TAAGGGAAACTTTGGCGCCGACACCCAATGGCCTTTCCCACCAATGAAGGACCGGGGTCCGCCTCCGCCCCCGTCTCCGCCTGCCGTAGCGGATGGGGTCCTCGATCAGGTAGCGGGACAGGGCAGCCAGGGTAATACTTAATCCAATTTGCCAGAGGGTGCGGGAAAGATCCAAGCCTCCCGTATTCACAACGGGATTGGTCAGGATGATGACTGGGTAATGCCACAGATAAATCCCGTAGGAACACTCTCCCAGCCAGCGCAAGGGGCCCCAGCTAAAGAACCGGCTCAAAAGGCTGTCCGGATGAGCCAGAACCGCCACCAAAACAGCCGCGGCAACGGAGAAGAGCAAGAGTCCGCCCTGATAGAGAAAGGCCTGGTATTGGTTGGTTTTCCCGATCATCAACAGTACCACCAATAACCCCAGAATGCCTGCCCCATCCAGAACCCATCTTTTTGAGCCGGAGAGATCCCCTTTCATCTTCCCGCTGGGCCACACCATGGCCAGAACAGCCCCCACCAGCAAAGAGAAGGCCCGGGTATCCGTTCCATAATAGATCCGGCTGGGATCCTGACCGGGTAGATAGAGCAGGGCCATGGCCGCAGCCGAGACCAACGCTATCGCCATCGTTCCCCCGAGGAGCCATTTGCGCTGCCGGATCCGGCTCAGCCCCAGTCCCAAAAGGAGGGGCCAGATAACATAGAACTGTTCTTCGACCGCCAAAGACCAGAGATGCCCCAGGGGAGACGTGGGGCCGAAGCTCTCAAAGTAAGAGACCTGATGAAAGATCAAATACCAGTTGCTGATATAGAATACTGCGGCCAGAGCTTCTCCCTTCAAGGCTGCCAGGCGTTCCGGAGCCCAAAGCAGCATCCAGAGCATTACCCCCGCCAGCATTACAAAAACAGCGGGCAGCAGCCGCCGGGCCCGGCGCAGCCAGAAATCTTTCAAGTCAATCGCTCCGGTGTTCTCCCATTGTTTCAGGAGAATATTGGTAATCAAATATCCGGACAGCACAAAGAACAAAGTTACCCCTAAAAGCCCTCCCGGCGCCCAGGACACATTGAGATGGTAGGCAATCACGGCAAACACCGCCAAAGCCCTCAGGCCGTCCAAGCCCGGCATATAGCCGCCGGAATTCGCCCGCGCTCTCCTTCCCCTTTGCGGTCGGTACGGCTGCTCAGTCAATTGATTCGTTTTTTTGCTGCAATTCATCTTCTCTTCACTCTCCACTTGTGCCAGGCTTCGGATCGTTTCCGTCACAATTATTTCTTCCTCTTGTGCGCACGTTGTGCGCTTCATATATATTTCACAGAAATCATCGCTCCTGCGTTGCGATGTAAGACAACCGACTTACCTTATGCGAAAGCCTCTGGGGGACAACAGCATGTCGGAAAAGTCAGGATTAGGCAGCACTTGCTGTCGAGTAGCCTGGCGAGTCAGGCCATATATGGTAAAGCCTGTGGGCTGAATCCGGGTCTGTGGCTGTGGAACGCTGCCGGACTCAAACGCCGGTATCAATGGGTATACCCAATATAGAAAGGATTGGGTATAAGCAGGCCTATTGACGCACCTGCGGTAAGCAGGGTAACGACCAACCGGATACCTACGTATGGATTCACTATATGGAGCTGTCAAACGTGACCTGCCTAAGTGCCGTCTCGGTATATGGGCAGAGAGCCCTAACAGTAGCCCAACGGCCTTCTGTAATGGAAGGCACATGGTGAAGGGGGGCAGTATTCCAAGTTCCAATTTTGAAAGGAGTTGCTTTGAATGGAGCAATCAAAACTAGTGCAAAGATTGGAAGGTTATCGCCGTCGAAACAATGTCGACCATTGCTATGTCAACGTTGACCTTTACCGGGTGCTCTACGACAGAGACCTGTACATCATCGCTTACAATTCCGTCAAATCCAACGATGGGGCGGAGACCTCCGGCGCTGATGGCACATCTCTGCATGGCTTCTGTGAGGAATGGATTACGGAACTTATCGCTTCCATGCGTGACGAGTCCTACCAGCCTCAGCCAAACAGAACAACGATGATACCTAAGCGCAATGGTAAAATGCGCAAGCTCAGCTTTCCCAACGGAAAGGACAAGCTCGTTCAGGAGGCAATCCGCATTATCCTGGAGTGCATCTATGAACCTACCTTCTCTAACCTTTCCCACGGCTTCCGGCCAAAACGGTCTACCCAAAGTGCCATAGCCGAGGTAGAGACGTGGAAAGGTACGATTTGGTTTATTGAGGGTGACATCTCTGCATGCTTTGATGAAATCGACCATCGCACACTTGAAAAGATTCTTCGGGAACGTATCAGCGACGAACGTTTCATTCGGCTCATCAATAAGTTACTCAAGGCCGGTTACTTCGACATGCAGCACATTTACCATGGAACTAAGACCGGAAACGCCCAGGGTTCTTGCTGCAGCCCCATACTCTGCAATATCTACCTCGATAAACTGGACAGATTTATGGAAAGCATTATCGAGCAGGATACCAAAGGGAATTACCGCAAGCAAAACCCTGACTACGCCAAAGCCAGATACCAATACAAAAAGGCAGTTAGAAACGGTAGCGACCCGAAAACCATTAAACACCTGAAGTGCGAAATGGAAAAGCTCCCGTCCAGCGACAGATTTGACCCTAACTTCCGCAGAGTAAGGTACGTGCGCTACGCCGATGATTTTCTTATTGGAGTAATTGCTCCCAAAGACTATGCAATCGACTTGAAACAGAAAATCAAGGAGTTCCTGAAAAACGAACTATCCTTAAGGTTAAGCGACGAGAAAACCAAAATCACTCATGCCGCAGACCAGGACGTGTCTTTTCTCGGCTATATCATCCGTAAAGGTGCTGTCAAACACAGCAAATTTGAAAACCACCCTTTTGATTCAACCATCCGTGTCTACATGAATACGGATGGTATTCTGAAAAAGCTACGAGAAAATGGTATGTGTAAAGGTAATGGCTATCCCATTGGCATCACTCGCCTCCTTAGAGAATCTCCGGAAGAAATCATCAAATACGGCAACCAGGTACTTCGTGGACTCCTAACCCAGCAGCGCGGCTGTGCCAACTTCTATGAAGGTGCGCGCATCCAATACATAGTGCAGTTCTCAATAGCTAAAACTCTGGCACGCAAATTCGACATCAGTATTAAGAAAGTGTTCGCTCGGTACGGCAGAACTCTCACGGTCAATTACCAAAATGCCAAAGGTAAAGCCTGCTCAATCAGTCTGGCACTGTATAAATCCTTTGCGAGACAAAAGGACTTCTTCGCCAAAATCAAATTGGCAGTTAAATCGTTCTCTTTCCTGCCCGTGTACAGCTTGATGAACCCGCTGGCCCGTGTCTGCTACATCTGCGGTAATCCGCATTTCAATGTCAGCATGTATCACAGGAAAACGAAGAAGAAGCTCGACAAGCCATACTCACCGATTGTCACTGTGATGTTGGCCATCAATCGGCGTCAGATACCTCTTTGCGCACACTGTTTTGCCAATGTCGAGGCTGACAGGTTTCAGCTTAATCAACTAAATCGACGATAATCCATTTGGAATATGGAGAGCCGTATGCGGTGAAAGTCGCTCGTACGGTTCGGGAAGGGGCGGGTTACTTTGTTAATCCGCCTATTTCATTACCTTATCAAGTTTTGAGTTGTAGTGCTTTACAAAAACCTTAAAAATTCTTACGAAAAAGTTAAAAATTCACGAATAGTGACAAATCGTGAAAAATAAAAAAAGGGGCTGTTGCAAAGCGAACAGAAGAGTTCGTCGAGCAACGGCCTCTTTTGGTGTCGAAAATAAAACTGTGGATCCCGAAAGATCCACAGTAGTTGTATAATTGGGTTAAAGAAAGCAGGTATCGAAAACATTTGTAGAAAAACGTCAGATATCTTATGAAACATCACAACGACAGAATAGTTTTGCGACACTCCCTTTGCTTGTTTGATCCAGTGTTACGGAGATATAACCGCAAAGGTTATCCCTGTTTTAGCTTGATTGAGGCAGGGAATAATGTTATCCCTAAGGAATGCGGATTTATCCGATACTTGGGGCGTCATAAGGGCTGTGACTTCGCTGTAAAAAGGATACTCGACCGTCCCGACTTGATTGCCGTTACCGTTATAGACCTTTACGCTTTGGTTTTCCAGGGCATAATACACGCCGTTAGACGTGTAATCATAGTAAAAAGAAGCGGTGGGCAGGGTGACCTCGTCGGCCAGTGTCCCCGTCTGAAAATTATAATACAGATGTTTGGTCATGCCGTCACTGTCTTTGGCCCGGATCACTAAACGCGCCTCTCCGGTCTGGGCATCAAAGTACCTCGGGCTTGCCCCATTGACCGCCTGGTTGTTATATTGCTCCGGGTTATAGATAGTATCACTTTCCACCGGGACAATTATCTTGCCCTGGGGGTCGATGATTCCTTGTTTACCTGCATTATTGACCGCTATAAACACTTGATCGCGGACGGGAAACAGTTGTTTGTATTGATAATCGACAAGCAAAGCCCCCGTATAATCGTAAATCGCCGAGCTGATTACACTGTTGAGATTCCTTTCCACAATCACATAGCTGTCGCTGATTTTATAAGTATAGCGGGCGGCGTTGTCTGCAGGAATTTGGCTTTGATCCAGGACAACGGTTCCCGCACTGTCCTGAACATGCAACCCCTTTTCATCTACAATAAGGATATATTTCGTGCTGTAGTTGTTTTCCGCTTGGGTGTTCCAGCCGACATCCCTGATTTTATTGTACAGGGTATCGTAGATGCCCGTGTCAAAGCTGCGATAGAGAAGGTCATCGCTGTTTGTATAGCTTTGAGCCGTGTCCTCATAGCCGGCAAAGGCCTTAACAATTTTTCCGTTTTTGTCGATGACGACAGTTTTTTTATCTTGGACAACACACGCATAGCCGCCTGAGAATCCCACGTCAGCATGGGCAGACCCGCCGGCAAATGTTTTGAACCTTGCTATCACTGCGGTGTACTCTCCGTTTATGACCGTCTTGCCGGCTTTATCGATAAATTCATAATAGCCTTTAGCGTTTTTGACTGCGGCAAGCCCCTCATAAAAGGGCTTGGCGTCATAGTACTGGGGCTGAATGATATCCCGGCCAGTTTTGTCGACATACCCCCACAAACCATTGCTGCTGTCCAGCACCGGGCATAAACCTTCGGAATACTCCCCAATCTGTTTCCAATTTTTATCTAAGTATGTAATGGATATTTCTTTCTTTTCCGGTCTCTGGACCGATTTCTCCCGAACGCCGGCAGGATCGACCGGCGCCTTTCCCTGACTTTGCATAGAAGATCCACAGCCAACCAGAGAAAACAAGACCGCTGCAATGACCAAAATAGACAGAAAGTATTTTAATTTCATTGAGATTCCCCACTTTCTAAACAATTATTGCGCTACAAAGGTAAAATAGTCATTTCCATTAATATATTTCTCGATGGCCGAGCCTTTTTTGCCGTAAATTTTTACAGGGCTGTTCGTTTTAAATACCCCATTACCAAATTCTTTAACACTGGCGGGAACCGTTATTTCCGTAACAGAGCTTTTATAAAACAAATAATCTCCCAAATAAATAACGCTGTCGGGAATGATGATACTTTGAAGATTGTTGCATTGCGAAAAAGCACCTTCGTTTAAATAAACAACACCCTCGGGGATTACAATTTCGCTCATGCCGCAACCGGCAAAAACTTCATTGTAGCCGATACTTTTTACGGTATTGGGTACCACAATTTTATCTGCCTTGCCGTTATATTTAATCAGTACGCCATCACCAACAATGACGAATTCATCCGTGAGCGCCTGGCGAAACCAACGTGTATCCGAAAAGGCATAGCGACCAATTTTAGTGACAGATTTCGGAATAATCAAAAGCGAAATAATTGCTTTATCGTCAAAAGCTTCGTCACCTATCTCTGTAACGGGTTTCTCATTAATCAGCTCAGGGATTTTAACTTCCGAAGCTGCTCCGATATACCGTTTGATTTTCACAGTATTCTTCGTTTCAAGAATGACATAATCGCCAACCGTACTTTCGGTTTCAGTTTCCTTTACCGTATCTGTCTGACTATTTTCGGGTGATTCGCTGTTTTCAGCCTGCTGGTCCTCTTTCGTGACCGCAGCCGGATTCTCTTCCGGGTTTGCCGCCTCCGCCTGTACGATGCTCTGATCGGGCTTTACGGTATTCTGCTGTGCTTGGCCGCAAGCCGTTAAAATCAAAAGGAAACCGATCAGCATTAGGGAAATCACTTTTTTCATATTCTCGCTCCTCCTTAGTAGCCGACAATGCCATAGGAAAGGCTAGCGGCGGCGTTGTTATAAAGGGCATAGTTTAATTTCATTTTTTCGTTTTTAAGATCGGCATAGATACCGGCCAGGAATTTTTCCATCCTGTCCTTACCTTCAGCAGTCGTTGCGTTGTCGGCGATGCCCAGAATGGTGTCGTTGATGATTTCACATATTTCTTTACTGTCGATGGATTGATTCAGCGAACCAACAATGGCAACATCGGTGACCTTATCCAGCAGCACGTTTTTCCCTAAGTTGACCAGAGCGCCTTCGACACTCTGCCGGCTTTCCGGAACTAATTCCTGATAGACCTGGCAGGAGGTGGACAGTATTTTTGTCGCGGCATTCAGCTGATAATAGTACTGCAGGAATTCGCAGGCATCCTGATAGCTCAGAATGTATTTTTGGCCTGTCTTTTCCACAATCTGCGCCAGGCGCTCCCGTTGGGCGAGGTTAAGCTTGTATTCAGTAATCGTTTGACCATAGATCAGATCGAGGGCTTTCATCTCACCTGAAATAGACTGTATGCCCTGGTCCACGCCGACATTGATCAGGGTCCCCCTGATATTGTCATGCAACACCTTCGTGAACAAACCGGAAAGGCTTTTCTGGGGTGTTACGGTTTGCGCTAAAACAGTAGAGGCCAAGGATTCACAGTAATCTAAAAAAGGATTTACATTTTTGTTGAAACCCACCGCCCAGAAAACCGTATCGAGGGCCGATTCCCATTTTTTCAACAGCTTTACTCCTGAAAATTGCTTGGGGCTTTCTTTAAATTCGTACCACGCTTTATCCATCAGCGTCAGTCCGTCCCGGAATACCTGGTATTCCCAGTTGGCGATGGTAATGGTCTGCAACTGAGACAGCCTAACCGGGTCGGTGACAATATGATTGTTTTCGTCGAGAAAATAACCAAAGATATATTTTCCGGAATTGAAATCCGACGTGGCCAGCCCATTCACAAGCACCGGCCTTTGGTTTTGGATTTTCAAATAGCCGTCTCCCAAAATAGTAACCACTTTAAATTCCTTTGCTTGCCCGTCGATGGTTAAGGTTGGCCGATAAAGAACGGCTGCCTTTTGCTTCGCTACGAGATCCATTAAATAATTTCCTACGGCTTGGGCATTCCGCCCAATCTGCCCTCGGGAAAAGATCTCATAGGTGTTCGCCTTCTCGCCGGGAATAACCCGCGCACCAAGGGAATACAAAACTGACTCCATCTCACAATACGACTGTCCGTCCATCGGATAGAGGGAAACGTCCTCCGTCTTCAGAACTTCTTGGGTGATCGCCTTGTATTCTGCCAAAAACTGCTCAAAGGGCAGGAAGAGTTTTCCGTCCTGAATAACGGGGTTTGACTTCAAAGCGATTGCTCGGCCGTCGATACTGATGCTTATTTTCTCCTGGTTGGCAGCGCCGGCTGTTTGCTTTGCCATCAGCCGGAACCCGGCGGAGCTGTTAGGTGCCACTTGATACCAGTATTGCTTTAAGCCATCCAACGCTTTGG